>QIEJ01000024.1 GCA_003228585.1 Pseudomonadota bacterium | reverse complement strand
TCGGCATAAAAGACCAGTTCCTCCGCCAGCTCCTTTCCGTAGATCTCCAGGTCGAATTCGAAGTTCAACCTGAAGCTTCTTGGATCCAGGTTGGCCGATCCGATGAGTGACCAGCATCGGTCGACCACCAGCAGTTTGCTGTGGATAAATGGGGGCGGAACCAGCGCGACGAACACCCCTGTCTCCAGCAGTTCCGGCAGATAGGCCATGGATGCCCGCTGGACGATGGTGTGGTCGCCCCGTTCAGGGAGAAGGATCTGGATGGACACACCGGACAGGACCGCGCTTCTCAGTGCCTGGATCAGAGCCCTGTCAGGGATGAAGTAGGGTGTCATGATGACAACCTCCTCTCTGGCCGCCCGCAAGGCCCCGAGTATGATCTCGTAGATCTTCTCGAAGTTCTCGGCAGGTCCGCTGGCCACCGCCCGGACAGTGGCGTCACCTGATTCTACAGGCTCTCTGAAGAAGATCGCTTCATCCAGCCGTTCTCCGGTCGCTGCAAGCCAGTCCTCGGCAAACACCTCCTGCATCGCGCTGACCACCGGGCCCTTCACCTTGAAATGGATGTCGCGGACCAGCTCACCGGTTTTCTCCCTGGTAAAGAAGTGTCTGCTGGAGATATTGATCCCCCCTGTAAATCCAGTTTCACCATCCACCACGAGGATCTTCCGGTGATTGCGCATGTTGATTCCAGGCCGCCGGAATGGGAGCCCGAAAAGTGGGTGAAAAACAGCAAATTTAGCGCCTGCTTCGCGAAGGCTGGAGGCCATACGAAGGGCTTTCCGGCTGGTTCCGAAGCCATCTACCAGAACACGGATTTCGCAATCCCTTCGGGCAGCGGCGCACAGGGCTTCAATTACTCTGAGGCCGACGGTATCTCTGTCCAGGATGTATGTCGAAAGGGTAACGGAACGCGTCGATCCGCCGATGGCTTCCAGCATGGACGGAAAGACCTGCTTCCCGTCGTAGAGAGGTTCAACGCTGTTGCCGGTCAGGAGAGGTCGTCGGGTCGTCTCGGTCGACAGTCGGCCCAGAGCGCTCAGACACTGGTCAATGTAGGAAGGCTGGCAGATGAATTTTTCGGGGAAACCACAAAAGCCGGTATGTTCTATCAGGTGGGTCCGGAATCGCACCCTTTTATTGATCCTGTTGATACCCAGGATCCAGTAGAGGAGGGGCCCGACGACAGGGAGAAGAATGATAATGACCAGCCATAGGGCGGCTCCCCGAGGTTCCCTTTTGTTCAGGATCACGTGAAAGCCCGACCATGCCGCAAGGGTTAGAGCGGCCAGGGATATCAGCACCTCGAGGTTGGCAGGCATTTTCCCCTCCTGGTCGGGTTTCAATTTAATGGGGTGGCGGCTTTTTACCTTCACCCGCCCTTCTAGCACACAGTGAGCCAGGCTTCAATAATGATGACTTCGCAAAAAGTCATCAACGCACCCCGCACAGGGTGCCCAAATCAATGACCGATGATGCAAGTCATTGATTTGCAAGGAAAGCGAAAACCGCGCTTTTCGCTTTCCGAGGAGCAAAAAGTCCCGTTTGGACTTTTTGCGACACTGTCAATAATAGATGATGCGAACATGGCCTGCCAACTTCATCGCAGGCCCGCTTATTCAGATGCGGAATGGTGCGGTCAGCGAGAGCCAAACCGGACAAAATCGTTTTGACCGAAATGTATCAGGGGTCAGAGGTGAGGAGAGAAGGGCTTGAATATGGAATTATTTACATACTAATTCCATAAATTTACCATTTATGGGCACGGAACTGGTTGCTGCCGATTATTCCTTCGGGCCAATATAAATGCCATGGTCGTCAAAATGACCATTGCCATAGTGGCTGCATCCAGCGCTGCAGTTGCAGCACCTGGGGCACTGCATAAAAGAGGCGTGCAGGTTGGAACTGTCCTGTTCTCCCAACGCTAGTGCCATATATGGTGGTGTTCCGTCAGTTGAATTCATCCCGGCTGTTCCTCCATCGGTCTGGATTTCAGATATCTGCCGACTGAGCGAACGTTCATGTTCATGATGGATGTTTTGGGATCTGTCCACGGCCATACTCGAGGTTCCTCCCTGTATTGTTTAACCATTTCTAAATAGTGTTATTCAAACGGTGTGCCAAACTGCGAAAAAGACCATTTTTTCTTGACCGACTTTGTACAGAATGCTCAAAAATCAGACGGATGTTAACGCCGGCAATCAAAGCTGTCAACGTTTTTGTGCTGTACCCCAACGGTCCCCCTGACACCAGAGTTTTCCTTGTTCCAGGTTCCGAGGTACCAGTGATTGGTGATATGTTGTACCCACCACATTA
>QIEJ01000261.1 GCA_003228585.1 Pseudomonadota bacterium | reverse complement strand
GCCCGCATCAACCTGAGAAACAGGGACGAGCTGGGCCGCCTTGCTGAAAGCTTCAACTCCATGCTCAACCAGCTGGACCAGTCGGAACAGGAACTGAAACGCCTCCACGCGGAGCAGCTCAAAAGAGCCGACCGTCTCGCCACCATCGGGGAGTTGGCGGCCGGGATCGCCCACGAGATCAAGAACCCCCTCGCTGGTATTGCCGGCGCCACCCAGATTCTGGACAGGGAGTTCGGTGAGGAAGATCCCCGCTGGCCTGTCACACAGGAGATCCTCAAGCTCATCGAACGTCTGGATTCCACCATCAGAGATCTCCTCGATTTTGCCAGCCCCTCAGAACCGGAAATGGTACCCACTGATATTGGAGAGTTGGTCAAGAAAACTCTTTTCCTCATCGAGGGAATGCCGGAGAGGAAAGAACACGGCGTCGAGGTCGACCTCGACCTCGATCCCGATGTACCCGAAGTTCCCACTGATCCCGATCTTATCAGGCAGGTTTTCCTCAACATGGCGGTCAACGCTGTTCAGGCCATGCCCGAAGGGGGAACACTTACAATTTCTTCCCGGTCGTCCGCGGATCCGGCACGAGGGGATATACATCCAGCGGAGGATTACGTGCTCATCTCCTTCGCTGATACAGGGCAGGGTATCGAGCCCGACAAAATCAAGAGCATATTCACCCCGTTCTTCACAACCAAGGCCCAGGGTACGGGCCTGGGGTTGTCCATCACCATGCGCATTGTTGAGCAGCACGGCGGGTATATTACCGTCCAGAGCAAGTTGGGCGAGGGAACCGTGTTCAGAATTTATTTGCCCAAAGCGGACGCGGAGACGCGGGGACACGGAGACACGGAGCAAGATTGATACGGGGAATACAGACACGGAGACACGGTGACGCGGTGAGTGGGCGCATGGGCGAGAAAGCGCTTGTCATTGCGAGGAGAGCCGCTTTTCCTAGGACGACGAAGCAATCTGAATTTTGGAATTTGGAATCACCAACTTGGAACTTGGAACCTGGAACGTGGAACATACAGCGAAACACCTATCAAAAGATTCAGGTTTTTTCTTCCTTGTGATATAAATATTTGATTCGTTTTAAACACCCGACGTCGCTAAAAGTAGAAGGTCGAGATTGAGAACCGAAAAACCCATTAAAGCATTGAAATCATTGTATATTTTAGCATTTAATGCTCCACTCGCTTATGCACTTAATCGCCCATGTACCCCCTCGCCCATGCTCCCATGCGCCCTATCGCCCACTCGTAGAACGCCCATGCGCCCCCTCTCCCCTTCGCCCCCTCGCGCAAAATGACCACCAAGGGAAGAATACTGGTCGTTGACGACGAATACCTGATCCGCTGGTCCCTCCAGCAGAACCTGGTGGAGCACGGTTACGAAGTCCTTCTCGCGGCATCCGCGGAGGAGGGGCTGGTTCTCATGGATCGTGAGGAACCGAACCTGGTCCTTCTGGATATTCAGTTGCCCGGAATGAGCGGGATGGATCTTCTGCTGAGCATTAAAGAAACACGGCCGGGTTGTGCTGTCGTGATGATAACCGCCACATCGGACCTGTCTGTGGCCGTTCAGGCCATGAAGGACGGCGCCTTCGATTATCTGCCCAAGCCGTTCAACCTCGATGAAGTGAGACTCACCGTGGACAAAGCCCTGGAGAATAAGCGGCTCAAGGACGAGGTGGTCCGTTTAAAGGAGAAAGAGAGCAGCCAGTACGTTTTTCACAACATTATCCATGAAAGCCGGGCCATGGCAGAGGTTGTTGAGGTGGCGAGGAAGATCGCCGCTTCAGATGCCACCACGGTGCTGCTCACAGGGGAGAGCGGCACAGGAAAGGATCTCATTGCCCAGGCCATTCACTATGAGAGTGCGCGGCAGGCCATGCCGTTCATGCCGGTCAACTGCACGGCCCTGCCCCGTGAACTGCTCGAAAGCGAACTCATGGGGCACGAAAAGGGCGCCTTTACCGATGCCAAATCCCTGAAGAAGGGCCAGTTCGAACTGACAGATGGAGGAACCCTGTTCCTAGACGAGATCGGCGACATGGACCTTGCTCTTCAGGCGAAGATCCTCCGGTTCATGGAATCGCGCACCTTCAAAAGGGTGGGGGGGACTCGGGATATCACCGTGGATGTCCGGATCATAGCCGCCACCAACAGGGATCTGGAGGAGAAGATACGGGAGCGGACCTTCCGGGAGGATCTTTTCTACAGGCTCAACGTTATTCCCATCACCATTCCACCGTTAAGGGACAGAAGTGCGGATGTCGCTCCCCTTGCGGAGTATTTCCTGGCGGAGTTCAACAGGGATCTGGGCAAGAA
>QIEJ01000201.1 GCA_003228585.1 Pseudomonadota bacterium | reverse complement strand
CAATCCCTTATTATCGAGGCCGACCTGCCGCCATCGCTGGCCGCCCGTCTGTCACAGGGTATGTGAGATGGAGCATTCCAAACCTGAAGTCCTGCTGATACACCGCAGACCGGTACGCGCGGCTGAATTGCGGCAGCCTCTGGAATCGGGAGGAATGGAAGTTTCCACTGCTTCCGGAACCACCGAGGGGATTGCACTGGCCCGGCAGGGAAGCGACATCATCATCCTGGATATGGCCCTGAGTGATGACAGGAAAGGGCTTTGCAGGACATTCAGACAGGACAAGCTTGCAGGCGGCATTCCCATCCTTGCCCTTTCGGAGAAACCTCTTGCGGAGAGTGAGATCCATGACATTCTTTCGGGCGGCGCCATGGATGTCCTCGACCCTCCCTTCAGCCCATCTTTGCTGGTAGCCCGTGTGGGCAACCTGGTACGTATACACCGGGAGGAGATTCAGCTCAAAGAGACGGAGCAGCGGTACCGCCGCATATTTGCCTCTTCACATTATGGCTATTTTGTCTCGTCGCGTGAGGGACGATTTCTGGAGATCAACGATGCATTGGTGAGCACCCTGGGCTACTCCAGCCGCAAGGAGATGCTTCGGCTCAGGCTTCCGGAAGACCTCTATGCCAATCCCGAGGACAGGGAGATCCTGCAGAACCTCATTGAGAAACAGGGGTTCGTGAAGGATTTCAAGGTGGACTTCAAGCGCAAGGATGGCTCTGTAGTCACAATCCTGCTGACCGCCAACCTGTACCGAAGCCCGGATGGAGAAACCCTCGGATATGAGGGCTTCAACATTCCGCTGATGGATCTTAAACTCCCATTTGGGACCCGGGTACTCTCCACGCTGTTGATGCCGTTTCAAAAATTGTTCAAAAAAAAGAAGGATTTTCTGACGGTGTCCCGGATCACGGAGATGGTTGCCAACCAGTACGAAAGGACAGAGGAACTGTCCGAAGGGGTCTACACCTCTGTATGGAAGGGACGCGATATCCTCGGTTTCGAGGAAAGTCCCCTCATCATAAAGATCTCGAAGAGTGAGGCCATTAATCCGCGGTTGCTGCTTGAGGCACAGGTACTCAGGGAACTGGCCGGACATCCGGGTGTCCCGGAGCTCGTGGATGTGGCAAGACACCGGGGACGGACAGTTCTGGTGATGAGATATATTGAGGGAGCTCCTCTGTCAAACACCCTTGAAACCCTGGATTCAAGAGCTCGAGACAGAATCGCCTTCCAGTTGACGGACGTAGTTGCTCACCTTCATAACCATAACGTTGTTCACCGGGACATAAAACCCGACAATATCATCATTCGTCCGGATGGAAGCGTTGCCTTGCTTGATTACGGGATCGTCCGCCAGATGGACCAGATGGAGACATCCGCAACTGTAATCGGTACGCGTCCCTACATGAGCCCTGAACAGATAAATGGAAAAAGTGAGCAGCGCAGTGACATCTGGGCCATCGGTGTTGTTCTCTATCAGATGTACACGGGCAGGCTCCCCTTTGAGGGCAACACGGAGATGGAGCTCATGGAGAACATCCTTCATAAGGAACCCATTGTTCCCCGCGCACTGAATCCTGATATAACCGCTCAACTTGAGGAAATAATGATCCGTTCACTGAGAAAAAACCCTGACGGCCGATTCCCTAACGCAGCGATAATGAAGGATGCCCTGCTCTCACAGGTTCCGGGGTTCAGGAAAAACGTCGCCGATCTGATCCGGGAAGAGGAACTGGTGCCGCTGGTGCCTTAGGGGCAGGCAGGGAAGGCGTCAGTGTCGAGTAATGCCTTCCAGGTTCTGGAGGAAAAAGGCGGAGGCGCCCAGGGCCGTTAATTCACTTGCCAGACGCCGGCCGTTCCCCATCGGGATGTCCTTAACGACAGCCAGTGGTTTTGGCCTGCTGACGAGCGCTACGATCCTCTCAACGGCAATGTCCCCGTAAACCTCTGCCAGCTTGAATTCTACCTCTTTGTTCGGTACAGATTTTATAACAACGCTTCCTTTGATTGCCTCGGCCATCTTCTTCACCCCTTTCTTTTGCTTCCCTTGAGGTATGCAACCCCGTGAAGCGTCCACAGGGTTTTGTTCAGCCAAAACTCCCTTCTTTAATGATTAACACAGCAAAGGCCATGCCAACAACACATTGGCAGATATGGCATTCCTGGTGCCATTTATGGTTTTTCTTACGACCAGAACTGACAGAGAGTGGGTAAGTGTGAAAAAAGTGATCAGTGAAAACCCTTTTAACACAGAGATCACAGAGGGCCACAAAGGAAGTCGCCTATCCCCTCAACGACGCTGTTAAGATCCCTGCTGCTTGGGATTAAAGCTCACTTTCATCCCGGCACGCAGGATCTTACAGCCGATTTCGGAGAAATCCCTCTCCCCTTCGACAAGTTCGGGGCGAGCCAAAAGGGGAGAGGTCTTGTGAGGGGATAAAACCTTCAACCGTGCTTTACTTTGCGAAACTTTGCTTTTCTCTGCGTGAAAATTTTTCCCGCTCCTGTAGCAACTTCAGGTTTTCTCTGTGGCCCTCTGCCTGTCCCGAGCTTGTCGAGGGGTGATGCGACCTGAGAGAGGTCGCCTCTGTGCACTCTGTGTTAAAAGCTATCCCGCAGATTGCCCGTTATCGGTCGCCTGAACCCTTTCGGCCGCCGAAGATGACGAATACCCCGTGTTTGTAAAAACAGTCCACATGGGCGTATCCTGTCTCCTCGAGTGCCTTTAACTGGAAGGAAAGCGTATCTGGAACGTTGTCGGGATTTTCATGGTATCTTCTGACGATATCGGTAAAATCCCTGTCCGTTTTCCCCTCAGCCTTCCTGCGCACTATCCATTCTTCCCAGACCTGCATGTACCAGTTCTCCAGCTCATCCGTTGGCGCCAGAACCACATCGATGTTGATGAAGTGCCCTCCAGGCTTGAGACAGCTGAAAACATATTTGTACAGGGATGTCTTGTCCTCCCTGTTCAGATGGTGAATGGCCAGAGAGGACATAACCAGGTCGAAGGAACCCTCGAGGGGATCATTTTTTGCGAGTTCCTGAAAACTGGACCTCAGGCAGGTGAAATTACCCTGCGGGCCCAGCCTTTCGGCCGCCCGGTCCAGCATCTCCTGCGAACCGTCCACAAGAGTTATCGACGCATTTTCATCGAGACCTGCCACAATCAGAGAGAGAATGCCGTCCCCGCAGCCCAGGTCCAGGACACTCTTCGGAGCCTCCCCCAGGAGAAAGTTCCGGTAGTAAAGACCCAGGACCTTGTGCATCTCCTGCCTGAAGGGAACATAAGCCTCAGCATTGTCAAGATACTCCCTGGCAAATTCTGAATCAGCCCAGTTGGTGTCTGAAAAGTCGGACATTGTTTACCTCTGTCTGAGGTTCAAGGTTTGAGGTTTGAGGTTTGAGGTTTAAGGTTCAAGTTAAGGCGATTGTCATTGCGAGGAGCGTCGAGTTAATCCGAGAGAGACGTGGCAATCCCAAGGAGCACAGCGACCGAAGCAGTCTCGAATTGCTGAGATCGCTTCGCACAAGTTTAGCTCGCGATGACAGCCGCAAAAACTCTCTTGCCACTTTACTCTTTCCAAAGACAATAAAAAAGGGAGACCTTTCAGCCTCCCGATTTTATGGTGAGTGCGGTGATCAATTATTCAAAAACACGGTACATGCGGCCGGTGTCCTTCTCTACCTGGAGCCTGTTTACCAGCTGTTCGCCTTCTTTGGTGACCACCTGGACCTCAAAGCCGCCCTCGGTCTCGGTGACCTTTCCTGCCTTGAGGTAGGGATTGCGGCTCACGCGCGCCTCGACCAGGCCCTTGGCCTCATCCATGGTGATGTTGGCTTTGAGAGAGGCTCTGTCGCCTCCGCGCCTGGCGTTGCGGCCTCGGCCATCATAGTCACCGTACCCGGGGCCGCCGCAGTCGCCGGCACCGCCGTAGCCCATCATGCCCTGACCGTAACCCATCATGCCCTGCCCGTAACCTCCACCGTTCCTGCCGCCGTGGGCCTGGACCAGGCCAACGCCTGTTACGACCAATGTCAAACTCAGCACCGTTACCAGAATCGCTTTTTTGCTCATTTTAATTACCTCCTGTCGAATCGGCTTTTCGCCTTTGTTAGTAATCGGGCACATCGCCCTGTCGACGGGTATAGAGCATATGCCGTGCCAACAGGAATGCAGTCATCATGGTTCAAGCTAACCGATTGAAAACAAAGGTTTTTCATGCACACGAAGAGAAACAGCGTAAATACAACTGTTCCCTTTCTCCACAGCTGATTCCGGGGGGAGTGGGTAGTTTCTATACAGCATCGCGGGTGCCGCGACCCTTTGGGTCTTCCACCGTCGCTCTTCGAGTTACGACGGGGCAGGTCGCATAAAGCTTCGGCCTGCCAAGAGAGAGTCGAAGAACACCTCGCCTGATCTATTGGTCTCGACTATCCGGGATTGCCACGTCCCCTTCGATCCCGCCAAAGGCGGGACTTCGGATCCTCGCAATGACACCGCAGGATCACCAGCCACTGAGAACACCTTTAAAGAGACGTTCGGAGCAAAATCGAGCGAGGCCTGATTTTAAGAG
>QIEJ01000168.1 GCA_003228585.1 Pseudomonadota bacterium | reverse complement strand
GACAGGGTCTTTGAGAACTTTCTGAATTACAGGGGAGGAGTTCGCCATGCTGCGTGAAGTGTTGTTTCGGGTTGCCGGCGGGGAGCAGCTGGACAGCGGCTCCATGGCCGCGGCCGTGAGCACGATCATGGAAGGTGATGTCAGCGACGCGCAGATCGCGGCCTTCCTGACAGCGTTGAAAGTCAGGGGAGAGACCGAGCAGGAGATCGCGGGGGCGGCGGCGGCCATGCGTGAAAGAGCCCTCCCGTTTCCCGCTGCCAATCTGGAGGGAGCGTTGGATACGTGCGGTACCGGCGGTGATGAGGCCCAGACGGTTAACGTGTCCACCCTTGCTGCCCTGATAGCAGCAGGGGCCGGTGCAAAGGTGCCCAAGCACGGAAATCGTTCTGTTTCCAGCAAATGCGGAAGCGCCGACCTGCTCACGGAGCTGGGTGTAAAGATCGATGTCTCACCGGGAACAGCCGCAAGATGCCTCGATGAGGCAGGCTTCGCCTTTCTGTTTGCGCCTCTTTACCACCCTGCGATGAAAGCTGTCGCTCCTGTCAGACAGGAACTGGGGTTCAGGACCCTCTTTAACCTCATCGGGCCTCTCTGCAATCCCGCTGGTGTCAGAAGGCAGCTCCTGGGTGTCTTCAACAGGGAACTGGTTCCTGTTATGGCGGGTGTTCTGTCAAGGCTTGGTGTTGACAGAGCTATGGTGGTGTCCTCCCACGATGGCCTCGATGAGATCTCCATCTGTGCGCCAACCACCGTCGCCCAGGTCTATGGTGACGGAAAGATCAAGGTCATCAATCTGGAACCCGGGAAGTTCGGCTTCCCGACAAGAGACGCGAACGTCATCCAGGGAGGCACACCACAGGAGAATGCCGTCATCTCCATGGAGATGCTTAACGGTGCCCATGGACCTGTGCGCGACGCGGTAGTGCTCAACGCCGCAGCCGCACTGGAGGTGGCTGGCATCGCTTCGGACCTCCCCGAGGGACTGGCTCTGGCAGCTCGGTCTATCGATACCGGGTCGGCTCTGAGTATTCTGGAGAAGGTGATTCATATCACTCAGAAGGGGGAATGACCCTCTTGTTGAGTGAGTGCTATGTACCATGTACCAAGGACTAGGGACTGAGTGATAAGGACTAAACCTTAGTTACCCGGAACCTGGCACTTAGTACTGGAGAAAGGGTTGGTCAGGGGCCAGAGGTGAGAGGAGGATGCGCCCGTCATTGCGAATCACGCCGGTGGCGTGATGAAGCAATCCCGGTAAGCTGAGACTGCCGCAGTCGCAAAGCGCCTCGCAGTGACGGATGACCTCGACAACATGAGACTGCCACGTCGCTCTCGCCCGGACTCGTCGCTCCTCGCAGTGACAGTCGTTTTTTTTGAGTTTGGATGTTGGATTAACCTGAAACAGGAGACTAAATGAACTTCCTCGACAAAGCGGCAAAATCCGCGGCTGAAAATGTCACTGCCTGGCGGGATCGCTTCGGTGATCGCATAACAGGCGGCAGACCCTCAAGGCCCCGCTTCCTTGACGGGGGGAATGCCTGCGGCGTCATCGCCGAAGTGAAGCTCAGAAGTCCGTCACGCGGGGACCTTGCAGGCGATACAGACTATCTTGCCCTTCCACGTATATATCAGTCAGCTGGAGCGGAGGCTGTCAGTGTCGTCGTTGAGGAGAGGTATTTTGGCGGATCGCCGGAACTCTTCGACCAGGTTCGCGACCGCACCGATCTCCCTCTTCTGTGGAAGGATTTCGTGGTGCACCCATTTCAGATCGAGCTGGCTGCCCATCTGGGCGCTTCCGCGATCCTGCTCATCGCCGGCCTGCTCAAGGGAAAGGATCTTGCTGATATGATTGACAGGGCCAGGGCCGTGGGAGTAAGACCTCTTGTGGAAATTCACGATGAAAACGAACTGAATCTGGCCCTGGATGCCGGGGCGGATCTTGTGGGAGTGAACAATCGTGATCTCGTAACCCTCGAGGTGGACCTGGAACTTTCCTGGAGACTCGCTCCGCATCTGGAAGGATCGGTCCAGGGTGTGGCCGAAAGCGGATTGCGCAATCCACAGGACGTAATCAGAATGGCTGATCTCGGGTTTCGGGCTGTCCTCGTCGGTGAGGCGTTTGTAACCAGTTCGGAACCTTTAAAGAGCCTGGCCGATATGGTCAGAGCCGGGAGGAGAGAATGTCACCCTCGTTGAAGATTAAAATATGCGGAATAACAAGGGTTCAGGACGCGTCAGCAGCGTGCTCGCTGGGTGTCGACCTTCTCGGGTTTAACTTCGTGCCTGCGAGCAAAAGATACCTGAATCCATACGCCGCAAGGATTCTCTGCCGCCTTTTATTTCCAGGATCGGGATCTTCGCGGATGAAGATCTGGCTGTGGTCAACGACCTGGCGGAGTTCCTCGATCTGGATGCCGTTCAGCTTCACGGTACAGAGGACGAGCTGTTCTGCCGGAGAGTGAAGGTTCCCGTCGTCAAGGCGATCAATGTGAGTAGTCCTGATGACCTGGCGGATCTGGAGAGATATCAGGTGTCAGGTTTTCTTCTGGACACGAAGGTGGAAGGTGAGCTGGGAGGGACCGGGCAGACTTTCCCGTGGAAGCACGCCGTTGATCTGTGTCGAAGGCACAGGGTCATTGTCGCCGGTGGATTGACCCCTGGTAATGTCGCAGAGGCCGTGAGGACCATGTCCCCCTACGGCGTAGACACCGCTTCCGGGGTGGAAACTTCACCCGGGATCAAGGATGCGGACCTGATGGAGCAATTCGTGAGGGCGGCCAGGTGCGCAGCCGCTGGAAATGGAGGAAAATGCAGTGGGATCGCCTGTTGACAATCCGGATGCCAGAGGGTTCTTTGGATCCTATGGAGGTCGATTCGTTCCCGAGATCCTTGTTCCGGCAGTGGAGGAGCTCGATGCCGCCTTTGAAAAGGCGACAGATGACAAGTCCTTCATCAGTGAACTGAACAGGGTCATGAGGGATTTTTCGGGGAGGCCGACCCCGTTGACAACAGCAGTTCGATTCGCCGGTGCGGGGGAATCGCTCACGCTGGAACTTAAAAGGGAGGACCTCAACCACACAGGTGCACACAAGATCAACAACACGCTGGGACAGGTCATGCTGGCCCGGAGGATGGCCAAGCGCCGCATCATAGCGGAAACCGGCGCGGGTCAGCACGGCGTCGCCACGGCAACAGCGGCGGCCCTGTTCGGTCTTCCGTGCGATGTCTACATGGGGGTTGAAGATATCGGCCGCCAGGCGCCCAACGTGGAGAGGATGAAGCTTCTCGGAGCCCGGGTCATTCCCGTTGATCAGGGCGCCGGTACACTTAAAGACGCTGTCAACGAGGCCATGAGAAACTGGGTCCGCAACGTGGAGGACACCTTTTATGTGCTCGGGTCCGCTGTAGGTCCCCACCCGTATCCCAAAATGGTTAGGTATTTTCAGTCGGTCATAGGGCATGAGGCCCGTGAACAGTTCCAGAACAGGTACGGGACCCTGCCTGACATCCTCCTGGCGTGTGTGGGCGGCGGCAGCAACGCCGCGGGGCTCTTTTACCCGTTTCTGGATGACGACATCGAGATGGTCGGCGTGGAGGCGGGTGGAGAGGGTTCCGATCCAGGCCAGCACGGCGCGTCACTGGAATTGGGAAGCCCGGGCATCTTCCATGGGAGCCTCAGTTACGTCCTCCAGGATGAGGACGGTCAGATCGAAACTGCCCATTCGGTTTCAGCCGGTCTTGACTATCCGGGTGTCGGTCCCGAACACAGCCACTGGCTTGAGACCGGGAGGGTGTCGTATCAGAGGGTCAGTGACAGTGACGCGTTGGAGGCGACATCGAGATTCGCGCGCGAGGAGGGTATTCTGCCCGCCCTGGAGACGGCCCATGCATTGGCCTGGATCTCACAGAACGCTGGACTTCTCGCCGGCAGAAAGGTCCTGATGTGCCTCTCGGGCCGTGGAGACAAGGATATGGAAACACTTCTGGAAGCGGGAGGTGTTAAATGAACCGCCTGAGCAGGGTGTTTTCCGATGGCAGGAAGGCTTTGCTGGTTTTCCTTACAGCTGGCTTTCCCCGTCCGGGGCTTGACCGGGAATTGGCTATAGCCGTTCTGGAAGCAGGGGCGAATGCCCTGGAATTGGGTTTCCCCTTTTCCGATCCCCTGGCCGATGGACCTCTGATCCAGAGTGCCTCGGAGAAAGCTTTGGAAAACGGTATGACCCTGGGGAAAACTCTGGAACTGGCCGGGTCCCTGAGGGGTGAAACTCAAGCCCCCCTGGTTCTCATGGGATACGCAAATCCGGTCTACCATATGGGATATGATAAATTTGCCCATGCCGCGGCAGACAGGGGTGTCGACGGCGCTATTATTCCCGACATCCCAATGGAGGAGTCGGGCGCGCTGAATGGTGAACTGCGCAAAAAAGGATTGTCACTGATTCCCATGGCGGCTCCAACCACGTCAAAGGAAAGACTACAGAGGATCATCTCATCGGGATCCGGATTCCTGTATCTGGTTTCCATGGCCGGTTTAACCGGTGACGCCATCAGTTCCGACGCTCCCTGGAAAAAGGTCGCTGCCATGGCCAGGAAAGACGGCGGGCTTCCTGTTTGCGTCGGTTTCGGAATTAGGAACGGTGAAGATGCGGCCAATGCTGTTGAGGCGGCAGACGGTATCATCGTCGGCAGTGCGGTCACCGA
>QIEJ01000033.1 GCA_003228585.1 Pseudomonadota bacterium | reverse complement strand
GGTATGACATATTATCATACTATGCCCAAGGCCAAGATCGCCATCACCATAGAGAGAGACCTCCTGAAAAAGCTCGATGAGCTTGTGGAGGGACAGCTGTATCCAAACCGCAGTGTTGCCATCCAGGAGGCGGTTACTGAAAAGATGGTCCGCATGGAGAAAACGCGTCTTGCAAGGGAGTGCGCCAAGCTCGATAAATTGTATGAGCAGGATATTGCTGAAGAAATCCTTGCGGCGGAGCCAGGTGAATGGGACGAGTACTGAGAGGCGGGATCTACTGGGCCGACCTGGATCCAACACGAGGACGGGAGCAGGCTGGGAGGCGTCCTGTCCTTGTCATCAGCCACGATGTCTTCAATGAGCGATCCGGCACCGTGATCGCTATGGCTCTGACCAGCAAACCGCAGCGAGCCGGTTTCCCCCTGGTTTTTGAAGTAGACAGCCCGGACATGCCAAAAAAATCCTGGGTCAAGATCAGTCAGATCAGGACCCTTTCCACCAGAAGGTTGGGAAGCAGGGTTGCTTCTCTGTCGCCGGAAGAGATGGCAGAAGTAGTTGAAGGGCTGAATGAGATCGTTGGTTAAGGATCACCGCAGAGATGTTCGCAGTCAAAGCCTCTCTCACCCAGTTCTCTTAAAACCAGGTTGTAAGAGGACAACCTTCATTAATCTTCCTCCCCCTTGAGGGGGGAGGACCGAGGTGGGGGTGAAATTTAAAGGAGAGGAGCGTAATAAAAAAGGGTCTTTCGGGATTAATCTCTCGGTTTCGCAGAAAACCAGCTCCACTTCGAGTTTAACCCGAAAGACCCCTTTGCTCCAAATCTGAAGGGCTCCTCTTTGCCTGTCCTGCCTGCCCTGAGCTTGTCGAAGGGAGCAAGCGGAGCGCGTCGAAGGGCTCCGAATGTCTCTTTTCTGTCAGTAAATCTTCACTTCGCGCTAGAAATCATACCCCCGCTCATTATGCAGCGTGATATCCAGTCCGGTGATCTCCTGGTCATCCTCGACCCTGAGGCCGATGATCCTGTCAATACCCTTCAGGAGGATCAGCGATGCGGTACCGCTGTAGGCGGCGGTTGCGATGATGCTGACTAACTGCACCCAGACCTGGGAACCGATGTTGATATCCTCGAAGCCGCCAAGGCCGGTGGATGCGAAAACTCCTGTGAGCAGGGCCCCCACAGCCCCGCCGATGCCGTGGACACCGAAGGCGTCCAGTGAGTCGTCATAGCCTAACGTGCGCTTCAAGGTGGTGGCGCCGTAAAAACAGACGATGCCCGCCGTTATTCCGATGGCGATGGCTCCCATCGGTCCGACGAACCCGGATGCCGGGGTTATGGCGACGAGACCCGCCACCGCTCCGGTGATACCGCCCAGAACACTGGGCTTGCCGTGTTTGATCCACTCGATGAACATCCACGCGAGGGTGGCCGCCGCGGCTGATATCTGGGTAACCGCGAGAGCCATGCCGGCGACGCCGTCGGCAGCCAGTTCGCTGCCGGCGTTAAAGCCGAACCATCCCACCCAGAGCATGGAAGCGCCAACAAGGGAAAGCGTCAGACTGTGGGGCATCATGGGAGTAGATGGATATCCGGTTCTCTTGCCAAGTACGATGGCTGCCACGAGACCGGCAACACCAGCATTGATGTGGACCACTGTTCCGCCGGCGAAGTCCAGAGCACCCATCTCGCCCAGCCACCCTCCGCCCCAGACCCAGTGACAGACAGGCGCATAGACAAGGACCATCCACAGGCCGGTGAACCAGAGGACGGCAGAGAACTTCATCCTCTCGGCGAAGGCACCAACGATAAGCGCTGGTGTGATGATGGCGAAGGTAAGTTGAAACATGGCGAAAAGGATCATCGGAATGGTGCCGGACACGGCATCCCTGCCTATGTTGGACAGGAACGCGTATTCAAAACTTCCGAAAAAAGCGTTTCCCTCACCGAAGGCAATGGTATAGCCGACGATGGTCCACAGGATAGTCATCAATGCTGTAATGGCAAAACACTGCATGAGAACCGACAGGACATTCTTGACCCTGACCAGCCCTCCGTAGAAAAGAGCAAGCCCCGGGATGGTCATGAATAGAACCAGTGTGGTGGCCGTTATCATCCATGCAGTGTCCCCGCTGTCCAGAGTGTCCGCATGGGCAGCAGCGGGAAGCAGAACCAATGCCGCGGACAATGCCCCGGCCCTGAACTTGCTGGAATTATAAAAATATCTTGACGCCATTTCGTTTACCTCCGTAAACAACAGGATCAATACAGTAATCAGAGACCCCAAACCCCAAATCTCTGATTTTTCCATCCCCAATCTTCTCAGACCGGATTTAGGTGTTAATTGGGCAAGCTCTGTGCCATCGGTTACAGAGGGAAGGGGCTGTTGGAAAAAGATACGTAATTTCGGGATGTTACGGGGATGATGATAGAAGTGACGTCAGGAGGAAGGTGGCTTGAGGACGCTGTGTCTGCATAAAAGACAGGCAGCTGCCGGGGGATTTGATGCTTAAGATTTATGCATTGTCTTCCGCGGCCAACGTGTTCAAACCCTTTACTCTGGCAATAGTTTTTCAGCTTCGGTAGACTTGGCAGGTCAGAAAACAGGTGAGAGATAATTCAGTGGGGAGTGCGATAGATGCTTTCATGGTCAATGTGGTTGTTAATTATCGCCGTTTTCATGTTCTGTGTCTTCAGGATTATCTCCAAGGCCAGGATCATTCACCAGGGATCGGGCCACAAAGCCGATGTCCTCCATCTTACGCTCAGAACAGATTCCGGCGAAACGGCAGGTTCCGCGGAACAGATCAAGAGAGTGCTGGCTGATGCCCAAAAACATCTGAGCGAGGGCAGTTATGAACAGGCGTTGTCGAAGTACGGCAGCCTCCTTGGCAAGATCACCAGGACGAACCGTCCTG
>QIEJ01000169.1 GCA_003228585.1 Pseudomonadota bacterium | reverse complement strand
TCCTATCTCGCCAACCCGGACCTGCCCGAACGGTTGAAGGCCGACTCCCCTCTCAACGATCCCGATCCTTCCACTTTTTACGGAGGGGATGAGAAAGGGTATACCGATTATCCCTTCCTGTGAGAGGAAGAATACTGAATACTTTTACTTCACCGCATCCTTATCCCGGATCACCAGCAAACGGATCTCACTCATCTCCTCCATGGTGTAACGGATCCCCTCCCTGCCGAGACCGCTGTCCTTGACACCGCCGTAGGGCATATGATCGACCCGCCAGGACGGGATGTCGCCGATGATAATCCCGCCGACCTCGAGCTCGTCCCACGCTTTTTGCACCTTATAGAGATCGCGAGTGAAGATCCCCGCCTGAAGACCGTAGATACTTTCGTTGATGCTATCCAGAGCCTCGTCAAACTCGCGGCCCGAAGGCTTCCAGCCTGCAGAGTTTCTGATCGATGGGGACATCTTCGAGCAGAGTCGCCTCGAGCATGGCTCCGTCCCTTTTCCCACCGCAGAGGAGTTTGCCTCCGGCCTCGACAGCTTCGTTGATCCAGGTCTCGAGCCGGACAGCTTCGCTTTCGGATATCACCGGACCAATAAAAGTGTCCTCGTCCCGGGGATCACCCATCTTGAGTACTTTGGTCCTCTTAACCAGAAGATCCTTAGCCTTCTTGAACACCTTTTCGTGGATCAGGATCCTCTGGACCCCGATACAGCTCTGACCTGACTGATAGAACGCACCGAAAATGATCCGGTCGACAGCGTCTTCAAGGTCAGCGTCTTCGTCGATGACGCATGCGGCATTGCCGCCCAGTTCCAGGGTGACTTTCTTCTTGCCTGCCCTGGCTTTAAGGTCCCAGCCCACGGCAGGGGAACCGGTGAAGCTCAGGAATTTCAACCGCTCGTCGGTGGTGAACAACTCAGCGCCGTCCCTGGTGCAGGGCAGGACGGAAAACGCGCCTTCAGGTAAGCTGGTCTCGGCCAGGATCTCACCGATGATCAGGGCGCCAACAGGGGTCCTGCTGGCCGGTTTCAGGACAAAGGGACAGCCCACGGCCAGGGCCGGTGCCACCTTGTGGGCCACCAGGTTCAGTGGGAAGTTGAAAGGCGTGATGAATGAGCATGGACCTATGGGATACCTTTTTGTCATGCCTGAATAACCCCTGGCGCGGGGGGTGATCTCCATGTTGAGAACCTCCCCGTTGATCCTCACCGATTCCTCCGCCGCGATGCGAAACGTATCCACCAGGCGTGTGACCTCCCCCCGGCTGTCCCTGATCGGCTTGCCCGCCTCGATGCACAGGGCGAGGGCCAGTTCCTCGAATCTTTCGGTGAAGCGGTCCACACAGTGGTAGAGAATCCGCTGGCGTTCATAGGGTGGGATCTTCCTCATCGGTTCGGCAGCCTCTACCGCGGCGGCGATGGCCTTGTCGATGGCGTCAGCGTCGGCCATGGCCACTCTGGTTACAACTTCGCCGCTGTATTTATCCGTCACTTCAAGATCTGTGTTGGGGCTTACAGGTTTGTTTGCCAGGTAATAGGGATATTTCTTTTTCAGCATGGTCGGTACCTCGCTTTCACTGCTTCTCGCTCAGATCCTTGATCTCACAGGGCAATATACAGGAGTTTATGGAGTAATCGACCGGAACCTCGATAACGTGAACACCCTGGTCCTTCAGACAATTCTCCAGCAGGGGAATCAGTTCGCCGGCCGATCCCACCCTGTGTCCACTTGCTCCGTAACTCTGTGCCTGCATGACGAAGTCGGGGTTGCCGAAATCAAGGCCGAAATCATCGAAGCCTTCCTTCCCCTGTTTCCACTTGATCATCCCGTAGCCCCCGTCATTGAGGACCACGACAACGAGATCCAGGTCCAGACGCCTGGCTGTTTCAAGATCCTGTGAGTTCATCATGAACCCTCCATCCCCGCATATCGCTACCACTGACCGTTCGGGATGTACCAGCTTGGCTGCCATAGCGGACGGCAGTCCGGCTCCCATGGTGGCCAGAGCGTTGTCCAGGAGAACGGTGTTGGGCTGATGAGCCCTGTAGTTGCGGGCAAACCATATCTTGTACATTCCGTTGTCAAGGGCGATGATCCCGTCTGAAGGCATGACCTTGCGAATGTCCGACACGAGGCGCGGGGGTACCATGGGAAAGGAATCGTCGTCGATGTGGCCCTCAATCTGGCTCTCGATGGCGTCCTTTATCTCGTTGAAAAGAGCGAAATCCCAGGAGCAGTCCCTGTCGACCCCCTCACTGATCCTCCGCACACTGTCGGCAATATCCCCGACTACCTCGACCTGTGGGAAGTATACAGCGTCAACGGAAGCTGAGATGAAGTTGATGTGAATGACCCTTGTGTGTTCATCCATGAAGAAGGGCGGTTTTTCCACAACATCGTGCCCCACGTTGATGATCAGGTCGGCCTTCTCAATGGCCCTGTGGAGATAGTCGTGATCAGAGAGAGCCGCGTTTCCGAGGAAGAGGGGGTTCCTCTCGTCAATGACCCCTTTGCCCATCTGGGTGGTGAAGAAGGGAATCCGCATTCTTTCCACAAACTCGCTGAGCATCCGGCTGGTGACTTTCCTGTTGGCTGCGGCGCCCACCAGAAGAAGAGGATGCGTGGCTGTGGAGATGAGATCAACTGCCGTTCGGACCGATTTGTCATCGGCCAGCGGCCTTCTGACCATGCTTTCCACCAGAAGAGGCGCGTCCGTCTGCTCCCTGGCGATGTCCTCCGGAAGTTCCAGGTGGGCCGCCCCGGGTCTCTCCTCCCGCGCAAGCCGGAAGGCCTCTCTAACCGCGGC
>QIEJ01000049.1 GCA_003228585.1 Pseudomonadota bacterium | reverse complement strand
GGCTTCGTGGCGGGTATCGTGGTGCACCGGGTAATGGAAAAGTGGAAGGGTCGTGATTCGTGACAGGGAGCAAACTATGGGTCTCGCCTTTCACACTGTCCTCATCTTGATGAGAATTTCTGAAATATGGCGGGTGGTCGCCCGGTGCCAGACACCCATGATTCCCTTACGTCATTTACAACCATAAAGATGGTGAAAACCTTGGAACTTTCGTCACCGACGAGGCCAATTCGATCCTCGATAAGATGGTCCTTTACAAGTTTTTCACTCTCGGACAACAGGGTAATAATGGTGGGCCTTGCCGAGAGGGATTGGGGACATACTGAGACCCCGGGGATATTGTGTGTGCCTGCGGGCAGTGATAGGATGTTACTGCGTGTGTCTTTTATTGTGACAGGGAGGGAAACTCGGGTTTGAATCTGTTAAAGGAGCTGTTCGCAGTCCTCGCCCGGGAGGAGGTTCGATACCTTCTGGTCGGAGGGGTTGCGGTGAACCTTTACGGCATCGAGAGGGCGACGGGGGATATCGACCTGATGATCGATCTTCAGGAGGACAACATCCGCAGTTTCATCCGGGCGGCAGACAGTTTCGGGCTGGCACCCAGGGTTCCGGTAAACATCGAGGATCTGGCCGATGAGGACACGCGCACGGCGTGGAGGGAGGAGAAGGGGATGCTGGTATTTTCCCTCTTCCACCGGAAGCATTCGTACATGCTCGTTGACGTGCTTACGGAGCTCCCCGTCGATTTTGGAGAAGCTTACTCTCAGCGCAGCACCAGGGATGTCGATGGAGTACCCGTTGACGTCGCCTCGATACCCACTCTGATCGCAATGAAGGAAGGAACGGGGAGGCCTCAGGACGAGGCCGACATTCATCACCTGCGGGAACTCATCGGTGAGGACGGCGATGACTGAAAAGAACAAGGACAAGCAACTGCTTTATTACAGGACCATCGAGCAGATCAGGGAGTACAGGAAGGTCCCCTTGTCGCAGAAGTTAGAATGGCTGCAGGCCCAGATGGAATTCTACCACAAGGCCATGACCGCGCGGGACAAACAGATCAGGGATCGCCTCATGGATGGGGAGCGCAAGGAAAGCTCCTGATTCCTTGTTTAAGAGGGAGAAGAAAAAAGCGGGACTGGTGAAACACTGCCGTTTTTATCCCCGATTAATGTTGATGGCTTCGCAAAAAGTAATGGGGTCCACCTCTGTTCGACCCCAAAGAATACCCGCCGATGGCGGGACGTGAACCGAGCGCAGGTAAAGCCTGAATGGATCATCTCACACGCCATCTTAAAATCCTTTCAGAGGACATCGGCAGCCGCAGCATTTACGAACCCGACAAGCTGGAGGCAGCGGCTCTATACATCGAAAGTGAGCTGGAGTCGGCCGGTATGCACGTGCTCAGGCAGGAATACGAGGCCCACGGGGTTCCGACGGCCAACCTCGTTGCCCGGACTCCCAACTGGACCGGTGATGGACCGGTGCTGGTCCTCGGAGCCCACTATGACACGGTTCAGGGAACTCCCGGGGCCGACGACAACGCCAGCGCTGTGGCCGTCCTCATTGAGACGGCAAGGAAGGTCGTTGAGGCCGCGCCGGAGAAAAGTGCAAATTTGCTGTTCGTCGCGTTCTCCACCGAAGAGCCGCCCTGCTTTAACACCGACTTAATGGGAAGCCGTATATTCGTTCAGCGTTCAAAACAGATGGGGCTGAAGATAGGCGGCGCGCTGGTCCTGGAGATGGTGGGCTATTTCAGTGATGAACAGGGTAGCCAGAGCCTGCCCGAGGGCCTGGACCTGGGCATACCGGATGTGGGGAATTTCATAGCACTTGTAGGTGATGAGCAATCCGGTGAATTGGCAGCAAAAACCCACCAGGCATTCGACGAGTCAGGTGCGAAGCTGCCTGCTCACCCGTTGGTGGTTCCGGATTCCGGCGACATCCTGGCCGGCCTCATCCGGCTTTCGGACAACGCATCCTTCTGGGACGCTGGCATCCCCGCTCTCATGATCACCGACACTGCATTCCTCCGCAATCCCAACTATCACGGAGCCACGGACACCATGGACACTTTGAATGTTGACGCTATGAAAAAGCTTGTAAACGCCCTGGCGTTCACTTTGAGGGAATGGGAATCATAGAGGGTAATGCGAAGGCTCGGTTTACTGATCACCCTCCTTATTTCGTTCCATCTCCTCTTCGATCAAAACCGTCTCCCGGTCCAGGGCCTCATCCACCCGGCGGATGAGTTCATCCGCGTTCTCATGGCTGATCATTCCCTGAACGGACAGGTCCATGATAGTGCTCTTCTCCAGCATGAGGAGGGACTTTCTGGTTTTCTTCTCCCACAGTGATTGTATGGCCGGGTTCTGTTCCAGTTGGGTGATCTCTTCCTGGACCTGCCGGAGCCTGATGTCCAGCTCTTCGGAGAG
>QIEJ01000191.1 GCA_003228585.1 Pseudomonadota bacterium | reverse complement strand
GGACGGATGATGTACTGCGGCATCGGATCGGGCCTGGCAGCGGGCCCGACGGTTAAGGGAAGAAGCAGCCCTCCTCCGGCGCTCAGGAGCACCTGCCTCCTGGACAGGGCCAGGACGGGCCCGACACTTTCCTCTACCGGTTGTGTCATGGCATGACCGATAACGACATCCTCGCAGACGTCCTTGCAGTCGTAGCACAGGATGCAGTCCCTGGAGCGTATCGACATCTCCCCGGTCCCTTCTATGGCCCCCATACGGCAGGCAGGCACGCAGGTTCCGCACCCGCTGCACCCGTCCTTGATGACCTTAAGGCCCAGCGGGGGGACGGCCGCGAACCAGCCCAGAAGCGCTCCCAGGGGACACAGGTTCCGGCACCAGAACCTCCGCTTTCCGAGTTCCAGAACAACGATGAAAATCAGGATGCCGAGGAAAAGAAGAGTATAGCGGAAGGCCGGGAGCTGAAAGGACAGAATGTGGTTCAGCAGCCACCCGTAAACAGGCTCAGTAACAGTCCTGACGGGAGGTCCGATGTTGTAACCTGCGTCGAATATACCTGCGACCGCCCGCTCGGCAGGTGGGACCACTCCCATGGCAAGGCTTCGGATAAGAAGAGGGAGATCGGATCCATGACACCTGTCAGGTTGACCGACAGCACCGAGGCCGCCAGAACGAAGACCAGGACGATCTCCTTGACCCTGTAGTACTTCCCCTCCGGTGCCGGGGACCTGACCCGGCTCTTTCTTCCGAAGAGATCCAGCAGGCCTCCCATGGGACAGATCCAGCCGCAGAAAAAACGGCCGAACAGAATTGTCGCGGGAAGGAGCAGAAGAAGAGGCCAGAAGAAGACCAGGATCTTTCTGCCGGCCAGCATGGAACCTATACCGACCAGGGGATCCAGACGAAAAAAGGCATTGACCGGGTAGAGGATGACATCCTCCCCGAGATAGCGGGTGTTCATGAACAGGAAGAGGAAGAACAGCCAGAAGATCCATTGTGAGACGATGCGGCAGCGTCTCACATCAGGCACCTGAAATCCTGACCCTGTCAAGGTCCATCTCCCCGAGCCCCATCTCATAACCGGCGGTGACGGAGGAGACATCCTTCGGCTGAAGACCAAACAGGGTGGCGCCGTAGGCGTCCAGCGCAACGGGGTCGGCGCTGGCGATGACCTTGTTCAGAACCTTCACGTCCTCTATGCGCCCCCCCGAGGGCCCGTTGCGGACCAGGATGCGGGTCGCGTCCAGGACGTTCAGATCGGGAGTCAGTGCCGAGGTCAGATCGGCAAGCTTCTGCCCGATTCCGGAGTGGAATGTACCCCGGTTCCCGCCCATCAGTCCCATGAGGTTTTTCATTCCGAGAGTGACCCTGCTGATGCTGTGATGTTTTGCCACCGGAACATTGATGAGGACATCCGCCTCGAGAGCGGCATTGTAGACAGGCCACTTTTTCACAAGACGTCCGTGGGGGATATCCAGGGTTGTGAATCTGTTGTTGCGTACATGCTCCAGCCTGACTCGCTTTTCAGCCAGGTTGTCCACCATCTCTTCCATGCCGCTGGTCACGTAGCTGCGTCTGGGGTCATTACAGGTCCGGTCAAGGATGGTTATGTCCTTCGCCCCGCTCTCGAGGCACATCTGAACCACCGCCCGGACCACCTCGGGGTGGGTGTTTGCTGCCTGCTCTATCCGTCTGTCCCATCCTATGTTTGGTTTAACCAGCACCGAGGAGCCCGCAGGCACGAAGGCCGCCATCGGGCCGAGGCCCTCTATCGCGGAAACTGTCGCCGTGAAGGGATCCGGATTTTGTGCAACAGCGAGGAAAGACTCACCTGCAGGGGATCTTTCACCCCCCGAGGCCAGGACAGCGGGGGCCATCGACCCGGGCAGGACGAGGGCGGCAAGCGTGCCCTTGATGAACTCCCTCCTGCTGAGGCAACCTGTTCTCCGGGTCATATCAGTTTCTCCTCCTTGAGGAACTCCCTTGCGACCTTTGCGGGTTTGGTTTCACGCCCCTTTGCAACCAGTCCCTCAAGAACATCGTCACTGAGGGGCACCCTGGTCCCGATCTTCTCGATAAGGCGCGGCAGAGCGGGGAACTTCTTCAACGTGCCCTTTCTCACGACAACCGCGGCCAATCCCTGGGATGTCCCCTGGGCGTCCTGCCCCGAGAAACCCATGGGTTTGAGCCAGACCAGATTGAATTCCTCGTCATATCTCCTCTTTACGGTGCTGTATCCATCCTCCCGGGTCAGGTTCGATGAATCCTCTTTCAACCTCGCCAGAGCCGGGTCGACATAATCCACAAACAGATCCACTTTTCCCTTAAGGACCATCTCCATGAGCTCATCCATATCGGGGTAGTATTTCACCTCTATAGTGGTTCCTGTTCGCTCATGGACCAGGATGGAGAGGATCCTGCTGACCATACCCTGCCTGTCATCCTCCAACGCCCCGAGGACAAGCTTCCGCCCAACGCACGCATGGGCCTGCGACCAGGTCATCGACAACATCAGAATGATCAACAGAAAAACCGAAACCCTGATAACCGTGTTGCGCATCATTGGACAAACCACCTTTCCGGACCTTTCGACTCCGAACCTTTCGACACAGCGTTCTTAACAGGCGGCCTGGTCTCCAGATAGGGCTCAAACAGGACCCTGCCCAGCGCCGGCTCCACATTCCTGTCGAAAAAGGATGACCTGATAACCGGCCCATCCGTACTGCCCCACCAGTTGCCTTTCAGAGGAAGATCCTCTGTCTGTCGGTCACCCAGCTTGACGTTGTAGCCCGTATTATTCTCTATTATGTTCCCTGAAAACTCCGTGAGCCCCCTGCATTTGACCACCGCGAAGATCCCGTTCCGGTTTCCGGTAATGACATTATCCTTGATAGTGGCCCCTGACCCTCGCTCCTCGAACCTGATCCCGTTGTCGTTTCCCACGAGCCAGGAGTCCTTGAGAACCAGAACCACGGGAGCTGTTGAGAACCGGAACCCATCCACATTGTGACGGGCCACGATCCCGCTGAAGGTTCCCCTGGTGTAGTGGATCTGAACACCGCTGAAAGCGTACTCAAAGATCGCATGGGAAACCTGCGCATCGCGCGCATGATTGATCATGACATATTTCCAGTCCGCCGGTTCCGGGTTCTCGCCCGTGGATGTGAAGATGACCGGACTGTCAGCGGTCCCATTGACCCTGATGACACCCTCCACGCGGAGCTCGGAATCTCCTATTCCGTCCCCATCCAGGTCTCTGGGGACAAAACCCACCCTGGTTCCGGGACCTATCGTCAATTCTCCCCCGTCCCGGACAATGACCACTCCGTCTATCACCACTTCTCCGGTCC
>QIEJ01000165.1 GCA_003228585.1 Pseudomonadota bacterium | reverse complement strand
TGGACCGAGGAGGATCGCATCAGCGATGTCCTGCTTAAGAAGAATGTCCTGAAGTGGTTCGGGTTCGTTGAAGTGTCACCCAAAGCCGGAGGGCTGCTCAAGGTTGATAAATTCATGTCTTTCCTCTCGGATATGATCAGGGTGACCACCTTTGAGGACCTGCAGATTCCATTGAAAGTGGTGGCCGCCGATTTCTGGGCGAGGAAACAGGTTGTGTTCGCTTCCGGGAATCTGCTGGAGGCGGTCCAGGCGAGCATGGCCCTTCCTGCCATATTCAACCCGGTGGTTAAGGACGGCGGCACAGTCAACCCTGTTCCCTTCGATCTTCTTAAGGACGAGTGTGATTTTACTGTCGCTGTAAATGTTATGGGAAAACGGGAGGAGGGCGAGGAACTGATCCCGTCCTACTCAGAGGCCATCTTCAACACTTTTCAGATCTACCAGAGAGCAATCCTCGATGAGAAACTCAAGCACTCCCCGCCGGACATTTTTCTGGAGCCTGACATACGAGATATCAAAGTGCTGGATTTTTTCAAGGCCGCCCAGGTGTTTAAACAGGCTGGACCGGCCAGAGAGCAGTTGAAAGATGAGTTGATTCTAACCCTGGGATTGGAGGAGAAACAATCATAGGAAATGTTGGATGACCTACCTGAGTGAACATCTGGGGTTGGTGATCGGTCTTGGCGCCTCTGTCCTTCATGTCCTGGGGATCCTGGCTTCCATCCATGCCGTGATGAAGGCGCGCACATCCCAGGGAGCCATCGCCTGGGCCGTTGCCCTCGTGTCTTTCCCTTATCTTACAGTCCCTCTCTACGCGATCTTCGGGCGCAGCAAGTTTGTCGGCTATGTGGATGCCAGACGTGTCGGCGATCATGAGATCCGGGATGTCACCATTAAATTGAGGGATGAGCATGTTGAAAAAATCAGGGCAGAATTCAGCGAGAGTGAAACATCCTGCCAGGCTTTGGAGAACCTGGCGAGAATGCCATTCACAGGGCACAACGAGGCACAGCTTCTTGTAGACGGCAAGGCCACATTCGATGCTATCTTTGACGGGATTGATTCTGCGGAGAATTACATACTTGTTCAGTTTTTCATCGTGAAAGATGATGACCTGGGTAAGAGCCTGAAAGAAAAGTTGATAGGGAAAGCGAAAGAAGGTATCCGCATCTTTTTTCTCTACGACGAGATCGGCAGTCACGCCCTGTCCAGGTCCTACATTAGTGACCTGACCGAGGCTGGTGTTGTCATGAAGCCCTTCAAGACTACCCAGGGGCGCGCCAACCGGTTTCAGATCAATTTCCGCAACCACAGGAAGATCGTTATCATTGACGGCCACACAGCCTATGTGGGCGGCCTGAACGTCGGTGACGAGTATATGGGCAAACACCCTGTGTTGAGTCCCTGGCGGGATACGCATGTCAGGCTCTCAGGTCCCGCTGTAATCGGGGTGCAGGTGTCCTTTCTTGAGGATTGGTATTGGGCTGCCCGGAATGTTCCGGAGCTTTCCTGGGTGCCTGAAATGGTATTGGACAGAGACCAGCGTGTCCTTGTTCTGCCCAGCGGCCCGGCTGATGGCCAGGAAACCTGCAGCCTGATGTTCACCCACCTCATCAACTCCGCGAGGAAACGGATATGGATCGTCAGCCCCTACTTTGTTCCTGATGAGTCGGTTTTAAGCGCCCTCAGGCTTGCCTCCTTGAAAGGCGTTGACGTTAGGGTGATGATCCCGGAAAAACCGGACCACAGGATGGTATACCTTGCCGGTTTTGCCTGTTTGCAGGAGATAGAAGGGACGGGTGTGAAGATCTACCGCTATCGTGAAGGGTTCCTTCACCAGAAGGTTTTCGTGGTGGATGACGATCTTGCCGGTGTGGGCACAGCTAACCTGGACAACCGGTCTTTACGCCTGAACTTCGAGATAACGCTGGTGTTCGCCGACAGAAGCTTCGCGAAGGAAGTGGAAACCATGCTGGAGGAGGACTTTAAAAAATGCCGCGAAGTTGAACCGGGTGAACTGCATAAAAAACCGTTCTGGTTCCAGGTGGCCGTCCGCGTCGCACGCCTGCTGTCGCCCATATTATAGACAACTTTCCTTACTCTCCCTCTCCCCACCGCGGGAGAGGACCGAGGAGGGGGTGAAAATCAAATCAGTGGAGTGCAATAAAAAGGGGCCTTTCGGGCTTAACGTTTCGCAGAAAACCAGCTTCACTTCGCGTTTAACCCGAAAGCCCCCTTCACTCCTCATCTAAGGGCTCCTCTTTGCTCCGAACGTCTCTTTTCATTTACCTGTTCTGATCTCTGAACAATGACCTCTGAATGCAATCCTGTCAAAAAAACCTGTTTTCCTGGCATCGGGGCTTTGCATTATGATTTAAAGCAATCTTGATTTTAACATCGAAAATCTGTTAGTATTCTAACCGATTTATTTCACATGGGGTAAAGTTAACCAGCCAACAGCAATAATAACCGTGAGGGAACTGTGACCATGCGTCGAAACTCGATTTTAACGTTTACGATAGCCTTTGTGCTCCTGGGATTAACAGCGGCCCCGCATGCTTTCGCTGTGCACAAGGGTGTGGCATTTGTCGAACCAACAGCCCGAAAAGCCCTTCAGATAGTCAACGATTATCTGAAAGACGCTGACAGCTTCACCGTAACGATTCAAACGGTCAAGGACGAGGTCTTTGAAGGCACACACCAGAAGATCCAGTACGCCGGTATCCACGACCTCGCCGTCCGGCGGCCTGACAGGCTTAAGATCAGGAGCCGGGGCGACCTGGGAGAGATAAGGGTCTGGTACGACGGCAGCCGCATGACCATTCTGGATATTATGGATTACAATATTGAGCCTGATGAAGTTCTCGGCGATAATATGACTTACAGTTATTTGGAAGTTCCGGATACCATAGATGCCACCCTCGATTATGTGGCCGAAAATTACGGGATCGCCCCGCCACTGATCACGTTGGCGAAAGAGAATCCTCTGGCCATCCTCAACGAGATGGCCACCTCGGGTTTCTATGTCGGGCTGAACTATGTCGGGGACGTCCTGTGTCATCATCTGGCCTACACGATGGAGGACGTCGATGTCCAGCTGTGGATCGAGAATGGCATGGCGCCCCTGATCAGGAAGATCGTCATCACCTACAAAAAAGAACCCGGTTTTCCACAGTTCGAAGCCTACCTGTCCGACTGGAATTTCTCCCCCCATCTGCCGGACAGCGTGTTCAAGTTCTTCAAGCCGAAGGACGCACTATTGGTCCCCATGCGGAAGATCGAGGATGAAGGTGAGGAAGAGAAATGAGAGGGTATTTGAAAATGTTTCGAATTCATACTGCGGTTATTAGCGTGCTGTTAGTGATCCTGGTGGGATTTTTGCCCACCTCAAGTTTTGGAGCAGGGGACAAGGCTACGCATAAACCGGCCCAGGAGCCCAGCGAGCTGTTCTGGGCGGCCATAGAGGAAGCCCGGTGGGGGGAGCCTGAGGCCCAGTACATGGTCGCCAACATGTACGAGAAAGGTGAGGGAGTGGAGAAGGACCCCAAGGAAGCGGCAATGTGGTACGAAAAAGCCGCCGATCAGGGCCATCCATATTCGATGTACAAACTCGCCGATATGTATGAGAAGGGCGAGGGCGTAGCCAAGGACGATGCCAAGGCCGCTGAATGGTTCAAGAAGGCCGCCGAAAGCGGTGCGGCCAAGGCCGATGATCCCGGATACAGCGCCCAACTCAGGCAGATGGAAGTCGGGGCCATGAAGGCCCGGTATGATCGGGAGTTGGTGGAGGAGGATCGTAAGTACCAGGATCAGGTGAGAAAAGAACAGTACCGGCACCAGGAGAGGATGCAGAACAACCGGAACAGATACGACCGGTATTACGGAGGGTACGGGTATTCCAGCCGCGGTCGCTCCCGTGGACGATATTATCGCTAGGATGTCCTTGATTCATATGAACCCCGCTTTCAGCGGGGTTTTTTTTCAGAGATCACAGGACAGGGGTAGATGAAATCTGGATTATTCCGTTTCATTCTCGCTCCCGCTGTTCCCATCAGCCCCGCCGACCAGTTCCTCGGTTAGGGTCACGGGAAGCCTGAGAGTGTTGGTCATGATTTCCAATACCCTCCCTCCTGCTGTTACGGCGGACACTGCCCTGACATCGGGGTTGGAAATATCGCCCGTGATCTGCATGGGAATGGCCACCAACTTGCCTCCAAAGATATGTTTGAGGATAGGCAGCTTTGCGATCCTGTTCAGGAGCCTCAAGGGAGCCACGAGGACCCTCAGATCCATCTGCATCGTCTTCAGATCGATGTTTCCGGTGGTGCCGATCTTCATTACGGATGAATCCAGGGCGCCCTCGTGGATCACAATAGCCCCCTCTTTTATGTCGCTTTTAATGGTCAGAGATTTGTAGGAAAACCCACCCTCCTCCATGTCCGTGATGTTCCCCGAATAGGTGTCGGTCAGGTTCAGAATACCGAAGATCCCGGTGACCATGTTGGATTTTAAAATAAAACCGTCGTATGCACGAAAATCCAGGTTTCCCTGAAGGGATTGGATGAGTTCCCCTTTTCCGCTTTGGGCTGCGATATTCAGATCGAGATCATATTGGCCGGTCACAATGGATCTTTCTTTTGAAATACAGAGTACAGTTGGTTTCAGGTCCTGACCTTTAGCCGAAATATTGAAATCCAGTGACAGGCCTTTGGGGGTG
>QIEJ01000098.1 GCA_003228585.1 Pseudomonadota bacterium | reverse complement strand
CGCTGTCGGATGAGTTGTGGATCTCCAACTCCGCGCGGTCCGGAAGCGTTTTGAAATCGCCGGAGGACAGAAGAAGTTCCGATAGATAGGGGATCCGTTCAAAGACCTCTCTGCAGTCCAGACCAACTGTCCGGGCAACATCATCGACACCGAGGATTCTCCCCGCCGATTCATTGATGACCAGTACCTTGCCGGCTTTGTCGACAACCACAAGGGCGCTCTTCATGTTCGCCAGAACGTCCAGGGCGAATGTATTCGACAGTTTGGCGGTTTTATCCATCAGGACGATTCCATAAGCGCCGTCAGCCCCCTCTCCAGACTGATAGAAGGTTCGTACCCCAGGAGGAACGCGGCTCTGGAAATGTCGGCCCCGGAGTGCCGGATGTCACCGGGACGTGGATCCGTGTATTTCGCATTCAGGTCCGACCCTCGGATCGCGTTCATGGTTTCCAGAAGCTCATTCACCGTCACAGATACTCCTGATGCGACATTGACGACATCCCCCCGGAGGGAGTCCGCCTCCAGAGCAAGGGCATTTGCGCCGGCTACATCGCCCACAAACACAAAATCCCTCGTCTGTTCACCATCACCGAATACTGTGGGGGGCTCTCCATTTCTTATCGCCCGGGAGAAGATTGGTACAGCAGCGGCATACTGACTGTCCGGGTCCTGGTTCGGACCATATACGTTGAAGTATCTGAAAGAGACGGCATTCATTCCGAAAAGAGCCGCATACTGGCTGCAATAGTACTCACCGGCCAGTTTCTGCACTGCATATGGGGACATGGGTTCCGGTGTCATATCTTCTTTTTTGGGGTTGTCGGGATTGTTTCCATAGATAGCCGCGGAAGACGCGAAGACGAACCTGCCGACCCCGTTTTCCATGCAAGCCTGCAGCATGTTCAGGGTGCCAGTCAGATTGATTTCATTAGTGAGGAATGGATCCTCAACACTCTTTGGAACCGATGCCAACGCTGCATGATGAAGAACGGCGTCGACTCCGGCGGTTGCCTCTCTGCATGAGTCGATGCTGCGAATATCAGACTCGAACAACGCCTGTAGATTCTCCAGGACATCTTCCAGGTTCTCCCTCTTGCCCGTGGAAAAATTGTCCATTACGGACACCTGATACCCCATCGCAAGGAACTTTCGGGTCAGGTGCGACCCTATGAAGCCAGCCCCCCCTGTGATGAGGATCCTCTTTCCCAATTCAGAGCCTCCAGACCTTTTCAATGCCGCGATCCTTGATGGCATTTCGGGTGTCAAGGACCAGCGGCGCGTTTTCCACGACCATTTTAAAATCAAACACACTGTGATCGGCTACGATAATGGCAAGATCGGCCATCTTGAGAAGGTCAGGGCTAAGTTCCACAGCGGTCAGGGAGGTGTCGTCAAGATCCACGGTTGGTATGTAGGGATCCGCATAGGATACCTGAGCCCCCTTGGCCATGAGAATATCAATGATGTCCAGAGCGGGAGACTCCCGAAGGTCATCGATATCCTTTTTGTAGGCCACCCCGAGAATGACAACTCTCGCACCCTTCAGAGCTTTGCCGTTGAAGTTCAGGGCATCCACGGCCTTGGAGGCGACGTGGGCCGGCATGATGCTGTTGACCTGACCCGCTAACTCGATAAACCTGGCCTCGAATCCCACAGACCTGGCTTTCCAGGACAGGTAATACGGGTCAATGGGGATGCAATGCCCTCCCAGTCCTGGTCCCGGGAAGAACGGCATGAATCCGAAAGGCTTGGTCGCGGCGCCTTCTATTACCTCCCAGACATCTATGTCCAGCCTGTCACACATGAGCGCCAGTTCGTTTACCAGCCCGATGTTCACGCTCCGGAAGGTATTTTCGTGGATCTTCACCATTTCGGCTACCCTGGTGGAGGTGACAGGATGAACTTTTTCCAGGAACTGCTGGTAGAAGTAAACAGCCAGTTTGGTGCATGTTGCCGTGTAACCGCCTACGACCTTGGGGATATTCTTTGTGGTGAACTGCGGATTGCCGGGGTCCACACGCTCAGGGGAGAAGGCTACAAAAACATCCCTGCCGACCTCGAGACCGGAAGCGGTCACGACCGGGATGACCACCTCGTCGGTTGTGCCGGGATAGGTTGTGCTCTCGAGTATCACCATCATGCCGGCGTGGACGTTGGGCCCGATCCCCTTTTCCAGGGAATCGACGATAAAGGAGATATCCGGGTCCCTCGTCTTGTTCAGGGGCGTTGGAACGCAGATGTTGGCAGTGTCGCATCCGGACAGGACGGAAAAGTCGGAAGTGGGCTTTAATTTCCCGTTTCCGATGATCCGGGCCACCAGTTCCCCGGGCACGTCGGGTATGTAGGATTCCCCCATTTCCAGCAAACGTATTTTCTCAGGATCCGTGTCGATTCCCCAGACCTGAAAACCCGCCAGGGCGAGCTCAACGGCGAGGGGCAGACCGACATAACCCAGCCCTATTACAGCGCAAACTGCCGAACGGTTCTCTAGCCTGGATTTAAGCTGCTCAATTCTGGGCACAAACATACTCCTTTCGCTGTGACAGCGCTTGTAAAA
>QIEJ01000274.1 GCA_003228585.1 Pseudomonadota bacterium | reverse complement strand
CCTTCCGGATGAATCCGGACCTCAGGCCCGGTAGCTTTTATGTCGAGATATCCATGCTCCATGTAAAGCAGGTGGACTCTTTTCAGATCATCGTCCAGGAGAAGCGGATTATAGACAGCTGCTCCGAAAAGCCAGGAAAAGGGGCCCATTTGGTTGGTCTGCATGACCTTCAGGACCTGATTGTCTTCCAGAGCCCTGTTGCCCAGAACATCAATTTCCCTGATGTTGGTCTTTTTTCCCTCCTTTATCTCGAACAGGATCTGAATCCCCTTCTCAGTCTCCTTCACTTTGGCCTCCACCTCGGCCTCATAGAACCCCTTTGAACGATGCAGATCGAGAATGGCTTTTTTTTCCGCGGGGAGTTTGGCGGGATCATAAAACCCGAAATTTTTGAATTGAATGGCCTTCTTCAGATCCGATTCATCAATTTTGTCGTTCCCGGAGAAGCTTATACTGCGGATCATGGAAAATTCCTTTACCCTGACCACTATCGCAATACCCATATCGGTTTCGGTATCATCTATGGTCACACGGCTGAAAGTACCCATGTCATAGACACTCTTGACGCTTGAAGTGAGTTTACCAGGATCCCACGGGTCGCCCACCTTCCAGCCGAGAACCCTCTCAATGCTTGTCCTGTCGACCCTTGCGTTACCTTCAATCTCAATGGACACAACGTTCATCTGATCAGAGGCAAGCAGTTTTACGGCGAAGACCGGAAAGGTCAGGAACAGGGAAACCAACAGGAACAGTGAGCCGGCGGTTCTCACTTTCTAGGGCACCTCGGGTTGGAGAACACCGTCCTTCAGTTCGAAACGACGATGGAATTTTGCCGCGATCTCCCGGTTGTGAGTAACCACAAGGAAGGTGGTATTCAGTTCCCGGTTGAGTTCGAGAAAGAGTTCCTGTACCGAAGCGGCCGTTCTTGCATCGAGGTTGCCGGTCGGTTCATCGGCAAGAACAAGCGCGGGATCGTTAACAAGCGCCCTGGCCACGGCAGCCCTCTGCTGTTCACCTCCTGACAGTTCTCCGGGCCTGTGCTCCATCCTTTTGTCAAGGCCCACTCTTTCCAGCAGCATTTGTGCTTTCTCGATAACAACAGGCCGTGGGCTGCCGGCGATAATCCCAGGCATCATCACATTCTCAAGACATGTGAACTCGGACAGCAGATAGTGCATCTGGAACACGAAACCGATCTTCCTGTTCCTGAATTCAGCAAGGTCCCTTTCCGATTGATCAAAGATATCCCTGCCATCGTGCATGATCTGTCCGGATGTCGGCTTGTCCAATCCTCCGGCCAGATGAAGGAATGTGCTCTTTCCGGTACCCGATGCGCCCAATATACCAACGATCTCTCCGCCATGCAGGGTCAGCTCGAGATCACTTAGAACAACGATATCCATCCCCGCTTTATGAAATTTCTTATGCAGGTTGATTGCCTGGAAAACCGGTGATTCTTTGCTGCTATTCATATCGCAGGATCTCCACAGGGTTGAGAGCAGAGGCCCTTCTTGCCGGATATATGGTTGCGAGGAAACAGACTGCCACTGCCGCGAGACAGATGCCTGCGACATCGAGAAGGTTGACCTTCACCGGTATGGTGGTCACATAATATACACTGCTGGGTAACTCGACGAAATTGTAATTTGCCAGGGTCCAGGACAGGGCAAGACCCAATATCAGTCCCAACAGCGTTCCGCCCAGACCGATGATAAACCCCTCCAGCATGAAGATCCTGCCAATGGACTCCCTCGTCGCCCCCATGGCCTTGAGTATGGCTATCTCTCTGCCTTTTTCCATGACAACCAGGATCAGGGTCCCGATAATGTTGAAGGCGGCCACGATAATTATTAGCACCAGGATGACAAACATGGTGATCTTTTCCAGTTTCAGAGCGGAGAAAAGGTTCTGATTCATTTCTCTCCAGTCACGAACCCAGTATGAATAACCAAGAGCTTTTTGAAGGGAGGCTGCGGTCTCCTGTGTACGATAGATATCCTCCACTTTAACCGCAATTCCGGTGACCTTGTCCCCCAGATCGAAGAAGGAGCGTGCTGCATCGAGTGTTAACAGAACCAGACCTGTATCGTATTCGTACATACCGGTGTCAAAAATACCCTGAACCGTAAAGCTTTTCATCAGGGGAACCATGCCGAAAGGCGAGGATATCTCTGTGGGTGACACGAGTGTCACCGTATCCCCGGGCCTGACACCGTGAATGCGCATCATCTCAACCCCGAGCACGACCCCCTTTTCATTCAGGTCTTTCAGGGAGCCCCTGATCATGTTCATGGCCAGTTCGGTCACCTCACCTTCCCTGAGCGGATCGATGCCTCGTACAACGACACCCGTTACCCCATCGTCGAGCTTCAAGAGGGCCTGACCCATAACATAGGGGGATGCGGCCACAACCCCCTCTTGCCTGGAGATCCTGTCAACAATCAGATCCGCATCGCCTACAGTGGGTGTTCCCTGAACCAGTATATGGGATGTGGTTCCAAGTATGCGATCCTGCATGTAGCTCGAGAAACCGGTCATGACCGCGATGACCGTTATCAGCGCCGC
>QIEJ01000063.1 GCA_003228585.1 Pseudomonadota bacterium | reverse complement strand
GACCTGCGCCTGAGTTATCCTAAAATTTGACCTTGGTTACGGTCTTGATGTGCTGCAGCTTACCCAGGGCCGCGAGAACCTCCTCACCGGGTTCGGAATCCACCTGAAGGAATGAGAGGGCCTCCCCACCCGGCCTGTCCCTTCCGATCTGCATGCTGGCGATGTTCACTCCGTGATCCCCCAGGGTTTTTCCCAGGTTTCCAATGAATCCCGGACGATCATCGTTTATCAGGATCAGAACATTCCCCTCCGGGATGGCTTCCATGGAGAACCGGTCGATCCTGATGATCCTCGGCTCGCGTCCCTCGAAGATGAACCCGGCCGCGCTCATCTTCCTGCCGTTGGATTCCAGGGTGACCTCGATGAGGTTGCTGTAATCCTCACTCCCGGTGCTCTTCACCTCGTTTATCTTCAGGCCCCTCTCCTCGGCCAGGACCGGCGCGTTGACGAAATTGACCGCTCCAGCGCCGAGGACGGGCTCCATGACCCCCTTGACGACGCTGATGGTCACCGGCTCTAACGGCAGATCCCTGACGGTCCCCGTGTACTGCACCTGGACGATCTTTGGAGCGAAATCGGCCAACTGGGATGTCAGGCTCCCGAGCTTCTCGGCCAGATCAAGATAGGGCTGCACCTTGGGAAGGACGTCAGCGCTCACCGAGGGTACGTTGACGGCGTTGGTGATGGTCCCGTTGACGAGGTAGTCGGCTATCTGGTTCGCCACCGCAATGGCGACGTTCTCCTGGGCCTCTCCCGTGGAGGCTCCCAGGTGGGGCGTCAGGATGACGTTGGGCAGACTGAGTAGAGGGTTTTCCTCTTCAACCGGTTCATGGCCGAACACGTCGAAGGCCGCCCCGGCTACGAGACCTTTCTCCAGGGCTTCGGCCATGTCAGCCTCGTTGACGATCCCGCCCCGGGCGCAGTTGACGATGAGCACACCGGGCTTCATCTTCTTGAAGGCCTCCGTGTTCAGCATGTTCTGCGTGTCATCGGTCTTCGGCACATGGACGGTGATGAAGTCGGACCGCGCAAAAAGATCTTCCAGCGACACCAGCTCGATGCCCATCTTCGCCGCAGCCTTCTCTGTGATGTAGGGGTCGTGGGCGATGACGTTCATCCTCAGGCCCTGACCCCTTTCGGCCACGATGGAGCCGATGTTGCCCAGACCGATAACCCCCAGCGTCTTGTTCATCAGCTCCACCCCCATGAACAGTTTCTTGTCCCACCTGCCGGCCTTCATGCTGGCGTCGGCCTGGGGGATCTGCCTGGCCAGAGAACAGAGCATGGAGATGGCGTGCTCTGCCGTGGTGACCGTGTTTCCGCCGGGGGTGTTCATGACGACGATGCCCCGTTTGGTCGCCTCGGGGATATCCACGTTGTCCACACCGATCCCGGCGCGCCCCACCACCTTGAGGCGCGATGCCGCCTGGATAATCTCCTTCGTCACCTTGGTGGCGCTTCGGATGACCAGGCCGTCGTACTCGCCTATAATCTTTTTAAGCTCTTCAGGTTTTAAACCGACGTTGACGTCCACGGAGAGCCCGGGAGCCCTCTCGAGAATATCAACACCTGCCGGTGACAGTTTATCGCTGACTAATACCTTCATAGTCTCCTCCCTCAGACGAGGATCTCTTCGGCCCTGCGGACACCGGCGCCAAGTTCCACCTTGTAACCGAGGTCCCGGAGCGTCATCTCCACAGCGGCGATAGCGGTAACCATGTCAAGAGCGTCGAGGTAGCCCATGTGGGACAGGCGGAAGATCTTGCCCTTGGCATGGTCCTGGCCTCCGGCAATGGTGATCCCGTACCTGACCCTCAGATGTTTTACGATGGCCTGGGCGTCCATGCCCTCCGGCGCCAGGACGGCGGTGAGAGAGTCGGATGGCGAATCGGGGGCGAACAACCTCAGACCCAGGGCTTTCATGGCCTCCCTCGTGGCCTCGGCGTAGGAGGCACACCTGGCGAACATGGCCTCGAGGCCCTCCTCCCTGATCTCGCCCAGGACCTGCCGGAGCCCGATGACCAGTGAAACCGCCGGCGTATATGCCGTGCTGCTCTTGGCGATGCCCTTTCTCTCCTTGGCCCAGTCAAAATAGTACCGCGGCTGGGTGCACTTTTCCACGGCGGCCCAGGCTTTGTCGCTGACCGCCGCAAATGCCAGACCCGGCGGCAGCCGCCACGCCTTCTGCGAACCGCCCACGACAACGTCAAGGCCCCACTCGTCGAACGGGATGTTCATCACGCCGACAGCCGTGATGCCGTCCACGATGAAGAGGGTGTTGTCGTATTTACCAACAATGTCCGCAATCTCCTTCACCGGATGGGCCGCTCCCGTGGAGGTCTCACTGGCCTGGATATAGACCGCCCTGATGTCAGGATCCTTTTCAAGAAGACCTTTTATTACGGCAGGGTCCACCGCCTGCCCCCACTCCACGTCCACGTCCACAGGCACGCCGCCGTAGGTGGACACAAGTTGTGACCAGCGCTCCCCGAACTTCCCGCCCCGGACACAGATGGCCTTCTCTCCCGGGTTGAGAATGTTGGCGACGGCCCCTTCCATGGCGCCCGTCCCCGAGGACGCGAACATCAGGACGTCGTTCTTCGTCTGGAAGACAAATTTAAGTCCCTCGAAAACATCCTC
>QIEJ01000091.1 GCA_003228585.1 Pseudomonadota bacterium | reverse complement strand
AGCCTTGGCGAAGGGTGATAGCGATGGGGGAAGCGAAGGTGGAAGGGAACGGGCGTGAGACAGAATAGTTATGAAACCCTGTGCAACCCTGTGGAGTGACCTTTAAATGGTCACGCTGTGGTAAATTAGCTTTTGCAACGAGCCGGGGTGAAAAAACAGGTTTCAAACCCAGGTACTCATTTCCCGGATGAACCTCAAATAGTAAATCACCTCGTCTGAACTATTACCCTCGACCACCTGAGACTGCCGCGTCACTCCTTCATCGTTCCTCGCAGTGACTGCGTGTTTTCAAAACTTCGTTTTTATCGCTCTTTTCTGTCTTCTCCTTGTTTGGGCATTTCTTCTGTATTCTGTCTCCTGTCTTCTGTATTCTATTACGGACTCTGAAAAGGGGGATCGGATATGAAAACCAGAATGATCTACGACGTTTCCATGTCAATAATAGAGGGCATGGTCTCCTGGCCTGGTGATGGGCCGGTGAAGATTGAACGCATCAAGTCTATGGCCGATGGTGACAGATTGAATCTTTCCCGGCTGGCAATGAGCGCTCATACAGGAACCCACATTGATGCCCCATCCCATTTTGTTGATGGTGCCGGAGGCATAGACACTTTATCACCGTCACTCCTCGTCGGGTCGGCCCTGGTGGTGGAAATACCCGGGATCAGGGAGATCAGGAAAGAGGATCTGGAACAGGCGAACATTTCAGAGGGAGTCACCCGGCTTTTACTCAAGACCGACAATGTGGATCTGCTGAAAGGAAATCGGTTTAATGAGTCATATGTCCATCTAACCGGTGACGGGGCCCAATATCTGGTGGGAAGAAAAGTTAAGCTGGTTGGCATTGATTACCTTTCTGTAGCTGAATACGGGAAGGGGGACGAAGTCCACAGAACCCTTCTCACTGAGGGAGTTGTAATCATCGAGGGCCTGGATCTGAGAGGGGTGCCGGCCGGAATGTATATGATGGCGGCCCTTCCACTTAAAATCGCCGGAGCGGACGGCGCCCCTGCCAGGGTGGTGCTGTTCAGCCTGTGAGGGAAAGGAAAGTCCCGCCAGGACTTTCCGCGACACTGTCAATTTTGAACCTTGAACCTGAAACCTGGAACTTTCTTGTTATTGACACAACCGACTTGTTGGAATAGAAAAGGGGCGGAGCGTGTATGTATGGAAGCGAATGAACGACGTGGGGACGGAGCGAGCGTGAGACCTGGCGATGAGAATCGCGACATCGCAAAGTCCCCTGGTCGAAATTCTAAAGGAGGTATAGCCGTTGATGAACTGGATAGACTTCATACCCGTTGTCATCGCTCAGGCTGGCGCAGAAGTGGAGCTGGGCGTGTTTTCCATGATCCTGAGGGCGGGTTTGATGGTCAAAGGAGTCATGCTTGTCCTGCTTCTGATGTCCGTGATGACCTGGGCTATAATCTTCTATAAGTGGCGGATGTTTGCCCGGGCGCAATCGGAGAACGAGAGGTTCCACCAGCTCTTTCTGCGGCAGCAGAAGCTCAGCATCATCCACGATGGAGCGGAGGGATTGACCTTTTCTCCTGTCGCATCCATCTTTCGAGCCGGGTATATCGAACTGATAAGGGTTTCAAAGAAGCGGACTGAAAATTCGGCCCACCATTCGGACGATCCAACATCCATTTCAACGGAAATATTCGGGATTGAAAATATCTCACGGGCGATGTCCAAAACCTCCGAAACAGAATTGACACGCCTGGAAAAGGCCCTGCCCTTCCTGGCAACAACAGGTGCAACCGCTCCCTTTATTGGCCTGTTCGGAACGGTGTGGGGCATAATGAATGCCTTCAGAGGGATAGGCCTTGCGGGAAGCGCCAGCCTCATTTCAGTGGCCCCCGGGATATCCGAGGCCCTCGTCGCGACTGCGGGAGGTCTGGCCGCGGCCATCCCCGCGGTGGTTGGCTATAACTATTTTATCCAGAAGATCAGGGTCTGCGACAACGACATGAAGACATTCACGGCCGAATTCCTCAACATTGTTGAGAGACATTTCAGGAGGAAACAGTAAGTGGCCCCGGGTGGGAGTTCCGACAGAAGGATAATGTCGGAGATCAACGTTACTCCCCTTGTGGACGTGATGCTGGTCCTGCTTATCATTTTCATGGTTACAGCACCCATGCTCCAATCGGGCATTGATGTTCAGCTGCCTGCCGCAGGATCCGCTCCCCTGACAAAGGGTGATAAGGCAGTTACCATTACCGTTGACAAAAACGGCACGATCCATCTGAACAAGCATTCATTTACCCTTGATCAGTTTAAAAAAAGAGCTCCAACGCTGTTTGCGGAAATAGGCGGAAGACCCGTTTACCTGAGGGGTGACAACCGGATTTCCTATGGTACGGTCATTGCGGCCATGTCCGCGCTTAAGGCGGCGGGAGTGGAGAGGATCGGGCTCGTTACCGAGCCTGACCTCGACTGACTATGAATCCCGGTTTCGTACTCCCTTCCGAACATGTTGCCCGACATCACTTTCGGGATCCCGCTTTCAAGAGGGTGTTCATCCTGTCATTGACCATACATTCTGTTGGCAGTTGCCGGAACGGCAACCCTCTTTCGAATGTCCGGAACATCCTATGCCCCCAGCTATACGGTTGATCTCGTCACCCTCCCACCATCACCGGCGGCAAAACCAGCCAGGGTGAAAACCCCTGAAGCACAGGCCTCGAAAGCCGTGAAGGTTGAGAGGAAAGCCGCTGCACGGGCCAGGGAAGAGAAGGTCGTGGAGGATTCACCCATCGTGACGGAACCGGTGAAGACGCGGGTGGGGGACGAGGCAGCCAGCAGGGAGAGAAGGAAGAGGCTGGAGGACCTGGAAAAACAGGCGGCGAGTCAGGTGGCGATTCTGGAGAAGTCGCTCAGGAACGAGGAGGTATTTTCCGTCGATGAACTGTCGCAGGCGGTTGTCCCCACCGAACAGAACGATAGTGAACCATCGGATGGGGTGCGAGGCGCCGGCGTTGCGGTGTTGACGGTCGGTGGTCGCGGCGGGCCCCCGGCCGGTATCCGGTTCAAGGCCTACTTCGGTCAGGTCAAGTCCAAGATAAAGGCTTCATGGTTGCCTCCGCCGGGGGTCGCCGCGAGCGAAAAGGATCTGAAAACTGTCGTCAGAATCCGCATTTCCACCACAGGCGTAATCGAGGATCACAGGATTGAGAAAAGTTCCGGGAATATCTATTACGATGAATCGGTTTTAAGGGCCATCCGCAAAGCCAACCCGCTCCCGTCGCCGCCTCAGGATCTGGACAGCGAATCACGTAAAATGGAGATCACGTTTAATGAATGAGTTTCAAGTTTCATAAATCAGGTTTCAGGGTACGGCCGTTTTCGGTCGATTTTTGTGAAACTGTGAAAATGAAACTTGAAACATGAAACATGAAACTTGGAACTAACAAAGAGAGAAACGATGAATAAATATCTATCCAGGATTATCTTAGGAACGTTAATCGTATCTCTGCTGGGACCATCCGTTGCTGTGGGCATAGTCTATCTTGACATCAACGCTCCCGCGACGAGGAGGATGCCGGTGGCTATTCAGGTTCCGGTGCCCCTGGATGATACGGACCCTGACC
>QIEJ01000044.1 GCA_003228585.1 Pseudomonadota bacterium | reverse complement strand
CTTCAGGAACCCGAACCGATAAAGCAGCCGATGGGAGGAACTTACCATCCTGTATACCGCCGAAAGCGGCAACAGGACCGGCATCATCCATGGCGGGGGGTTATCAAGTTTTGCCTCAAACCCTCTGCGGTCCACGTAAGGCTAGATCTCCTCGGCCTCGTCGATGAGCATGATCGGTATGTCGTCCTCGATCCTGTATCTGAGCCGGCAGGCATCGCAGACCAACCCCGAACTGTCCTCCTCCAGTTTTACGGGCCCCTTGCACTTGGGGCACGCGAGGATGTCGAGCAGTTCTTTGTCCAGTGCCATTTTTACCTCCTATTTCCTTTTACCTTTCCGCTGTCCACTCGTCACCCGATACCCCACCATCTCATCGGCCTCGGCGTAAAGATCAAGCATGGCTTCCTGAAGGGCTGCGCGGTCCCGCTCAACAGCTTCATCATCAAGATCCTGATCGAAATAAAGAGGCTTGCCATAGAGGATAACACCCCTGCTGAAAGGTATCGGCAGCATGAATTTGTCCCAGGCCCTGTTAAAAATAAATGCCGGTCTCGCCGATGCCGCGACAGGGAGCACGGGCGCGCCCGTTCTCTTAGCCAGGTAAACCATCCCCGGCTTAACTTCATTCACAGGGCCTCGCGGTCCGTCAACCGGGGTGCAGGCATGGAATCCATCCGCCATTGCCATCTTAAGTCCTATCAAGCCTTTGGCCCCTCCCCGGGACGACGATCCCCTGACCATCCGGAAACCGAATCCTTCAGCCACCCTGGATACGATCTCACCGTCCCGGCTCATGCTGGCCAGAATGGCTATTTTTCTTATAGAGAAATTTGCCGGCAGGAGAAACAGCCTGCCGTGGAAAAAGGGCAGGACCGCCTTAACACCGTCGTCCTCCAGACCGTCGAGTAGTTCCTTCCCGACCACTTGAAGCCGGACTGTAGCTTCCACTGCCCTGATAAATATACCAGCCATTCCAGATATCAGTCTGATTGAAAGATCACCATGTTTTTTTTCACTCCCCTTCAAAACAGCTTCTCACCCGTTTTCCACGAGGAGTGAATAGAGGCGGGAATATTCTCCTTTCAGTTCAATGAGTTCATTGTGAGGTCCTGATTCCACTATACGCCCTCTGGAGATGACGATTATCCTTTCAGCATTGGTTACAGTGGATATCCGGTGAGCGATGATCAGTGTCGTCCTCTCGGCGATGAGGTTGTCCAGTGCTTTCTGCACCAGGGACTCTGACTCGGTATCGAGGGATGAGGTCGCCTCGTCGAGTATCAGTATCGGCGATTCCTTCAGGATGGCTCGAGCGATGGACAGCCTTTGTCTCTGCCCCCCGGAAAGCCGGGTACCTCTTTCACCGACAACTGTTTCTACTCCCCCGGGAAGGGAATTTATGAAGTCCTGGGCATAGGCTGCCTCAATGGCCCCGAACAGCTTTTCGTCAGAAACGTCATCTATTCCATAACATATGTTACTTTTTATGGTGTCGTTGAAAAGAACGATCTCCTGAGAAACAACGCTGATCTGATTTCTCAAACTCTTTTGTGTCACTGAACGGACATCGTACCCGTCAATTTCCACAGACCCTTCTGTGACGTCGTAGAACCGGGGGATCAGGTTGATCAGGGTAGATTTACCGCCACCGCTGGTTCCGACAATGGCCAGCTTCATCCCAGAGTCGATCTCCAGGTTTATATCCCTCAGGACCCACTCCTTGTCGTAACGAAAGGACACATTTTTGAACTGGATCTTACCCTGAGCGTGGGGCAGCCGGACCGCATCCGGGGCATCTGTTACATCAGGAGAAATATCCAGGAGTTCAAAGACCCTCTCTGCTGCGGCGAGACCCTGCTGGATCATGTTGTTCACGGAATTTATATGTTTGATCGGCTCGTAGAGCATCATGAGGGCGGTAAGAAAAGAGAAAAACTCCCCCACCGTCATTTTTCCGTCAATAACCATGACCCCGCCAATCCAGATGATCAGGGCTATTGAAAACGCGCCGATCAGCTCCATGACAGGACTCGACATGGCCTGGACACGCTGGATCTTCAGAAAAGTGCCAACCATTCGTTCGTTGTGCGTCTTGAATCGCTCCAACTCCTCATCCTCAGTGCCCGAGGCTTTAACAAGGCCTATCCCTGCTATCTTCTCCTGCATCAGCTTGGTCAGGTCGCCCATCTGTTCCTGGCTTTTCCGGCTGCTTCGTTTCATCCTCCTGCCGAATTGAACCAGTGGATAGAAAGCCAGAGGGGCCGCTAACAGGGAAATGGCCCCCAGAACGGGACTCCTGTAGAGGACGACACCTGCCAGAGCCAGGATCATGAAGACATCGCGGATGGCTCCTGTAAGGGCTTCTGTGACGGCACCCTGGATCATGGATACGTCGTACGTAACACGGGACATCAGGGTACCGGTGGGAGTTTCCGTAAAGTAGGACATGGAGAGTCTGTGGAGATGCCTGTACAGGTCATTTCGAATGTCCCTGACCATCCTGACTCCGGCCGAAGCCATCAGGTAGGCCCTTACATACCGGCATACACCTCTGAAAATAATGATCGCAGCGGGGATGAGGAGCAGAAGTTGTCGGTTTTTATTGATGAAAACATCATCGAGGACGTTCTTTATCAACAGAGCGGAAGCGGCTGACGTCGCTGCAACACCGAGCATCGCCACAGACGCGATGACAAGTCTGCCCGTGTAGGGTTTGACGTAATGTAAAAGGCGTTTGTAAATGTTAAAAGCATGCCCAAATTCAATAGCCATAAAATGCCCGCTTCCGCAATCCTGCACGATCCCAGTCATTCCGGTTCATAGCCGGTATCTGTATAAAGAACATACCATTTTACGCTGGGAGAATACAGTTGTCCCTTAGACAATTTGCCTTTTTACGAGGATAAGGATAGTGTT
>QIEJ01000080.1 GCA_003228585.1 Pseudomonadota bacterium | reverse complement strand
CTGATAAAATGTGAAGCTGCCATATGGTAAAAGTACCATCAGTCGAATACCAAGTCCAGAATGAACCTGAGGATGGCAGCGTTGACAGGGTTCCCGAGCGCTGATAACCTTAAATTCTAGTTGCGGCAACTTACATCGACAGGCATGGGAGGTTTACAATGGCAGACAAAAACAAGAAATCGACCGGGGCTGCTTCAGAGGATGCTGAAAATTTCCTGAAGGAATTCTGGGGTAAGATTGTTGAATACGCATCCCTCGGCGCGGAGGAAGCATCCAAGGTGTCCTCAACGGCTAAAACCAGGGTTGATATCGAGACGCTGAAATTCAAAAGGGGGAAGCTGGCCAAGATCCTCGGGGAGCGCTTCTACGACGAATGGCTGAAGGATTCAGGTGCGGCCGTCACTGGCACCAAGGACCTGCTCCGGCAGATCAAACAACTGGACACGGATTTAAAGAAGTTGGAAAAAGAGATATCCAGGACCCCGACCAAGGCCCGGCCGAAGCCAGGCGCAACCACAAAAACCAAACCCAAAACCAGAAGAAAAACCGGGAGCAAAACCTCAACAACAAAAAAACCAGCAAAAAAACAGAGTACTCGAAAAACCCCCGCTACTGCCAAACCTGAAGCGGAAGGGTAACCTGCACTGGTCTTGACACGTTTCTGGCGAGGGTTCTTTAATTGTGGGGCTGTAGCTCAGCTGGGAGAGCGCTTGACTGGCAGTCAAGAGGTCGACGGTTCGATCCCGTTCAGCTCCACCAGCCTTCGCAATCAAAGCGACAGCTTGGATTGCGAAGGCTGCCCGCCATAGCTCACCCTCCTCCCTAATCTGGGTTTTCAGGTGAGCGACGGCGGGCTTTCTTTTGGCCCACCCCTCTCATCCAGATCAATATTATTGAGAATTTCGGGTGGACAGGAAACAGCTCAATGAAAGAACTCACTCTTCGCAAATGGCATCGCTACATCGCGGTCGCGCTCGCCCCGCTGGTCTTGCTTCAGGCGGTGAGCGGTCTATTCCTGAGTATTGAGTGGCTCTACAGGCTCCTCTCCACAGCGGGTCAGCTTCTGCCAGAGGCCTCGCCCTTCGTGCAATTCTGGGACTGGGTGTTCGTTGGAGTTCACTACGGGGGCGGGCGCCTGGGTGCCCTTTATCACATTTTACTCGGGGTTGGGCTGGTGTGGCTCGCGACCTCGGGTCTGTGGATCTTCCTCAAGATCCGGGCCCACAGGAAGAAGCCGTAGCACGGAATGCCGCGCCGTCCTTGAACCCGACCAGACTCCCCAGGAGCGCCACCGACAGGGTCAGATCCATGCTGGAAACAGCCAGGAGTTTACCGTAGTTGCCTGAGGCCCAGCCCGACAGCCACACGCCCAGCAGGATCATGGATAAGAGGAAGATGAAGAACCACGGCCGGAAAAACTGCCACGGTCCCGGCTCACTCAGGGAATTGATGCGCGACAGGTTCCGGCGGCAGCTGGGAAGGAACAGATACCGGGCCTTCAGGCCGCCAACAACAATCGCCACGGGAAAGGGCAGGTAGTGCAGAGCGCTGTCAGGCCGCAGACTGTCAGCCTCGGCAAACAGAGCGTACCCCTTCAGGAGCAAGACCACTCCGCCCGTTGTCCAGGTGAACAGCGCCAACAAATTGAGGACCCGATGTGAAACAATCACTCCAGGAGTATATCCGGGAATAGGAGATAAAAACAGTGTGGGTGACCTGACCAGGGAACAGCAACCGGAATTCCAGCTTTTTTCTTCTTAATAACCAACCACTTAATCGCCTCCCCTTAATGTCCATCATTATCTTATTTCACCACCCCCATATTTTTATTGGCATTTCTATCAATAAAATGCTAACAGAATATCAGGTGATAACGAAAACAAGGAGGGATCCAATGAATAAGAAAGCTGTTGCTTTAATCTGTAGCCTGTTCCTGCTCCTGTTATCATCGGCAGCCCAGGCAAGAGAGGGAACCTACGTTGCCGGTCGAGCCGGGGCTTCTCTTCTCAGCGACTCTGACATCACCATAGCTGGAGTTCCGTCCGGGTCAGTTTCCTACAAGACCGGTCTGGACGCGGCTTTTGCCCTGGGCTACAGCTACGTGCCCGGCCGTGTTGAGGTTGAGGTTGCCTATAACACCAACGAGATCGATGGTTCCAGCGACAGTTATGACTCGCTCGCACTGATGTTCAACGCCTATGCCGAGTTCTTCGACCAGGATGTGGGATTTACCTCCATAAGCACCTACATCGGCGGAGGCTTCGGGGCGGCCCAATTAACCCTTGATGCGGCCACAACCGACAACAGCGACATTGTGTTCGCCTGGCAGCTCGCCTTCGGCCTCGGCCTTGAACTGAGCCAGCGCCTTATCGTGGATCTGGGCTACCGTCATTTCGCCACGGCCGATCCCTCGTTCGACAGCGGGGTGTTGGAGGTCGATTACGCTTCAAACATCATTTATCTGGGATTCCGCTTTGATCTGTAAGCACGCTGTCCTCTGATCTCCGACCTACAATCCCTTCAAAAGCCCACCGTCCTTAATGCACTCCAGAACAGCATCGGCTATCAGACGGTGGCCCTCCTCGTTGGGATGAAGATCGCCCGGGATGATGAGCTCACGCTCCAGACGTCCTCTTTCCAGCTCTTTTCGCCACCATCCGTTGACATCCGCGTAGCTTACGCCTCCGTCCTCAGCCGCTTGACTCATGGCCTCCCAGTAGGGAAGCACCTGGCGTTCGGCCCATGGTTCGGGTATCACTTCAGATGACAAAAGAACGATCCTCGAGCAATCACGTTCCTTCAGACGGCTGATCATGCTGTTCAGACTGTCTCGAAACCGGGAAGGTGAGATCCCTGAAAAGGCATCGTTGACCCCGAAGTTTATGGTGACGAGCACTGGATGGTGGACGAGGACATCTCTATCCAGACGGTGAAGACCGTCCTGCGATGTCTCGCCGCTCATTCCTTTGACGACAACCTTCCATGGTCGGCCAGGCATTTCTTCGCCCAGGGCCTGAGCAAGAAAGGAAACAAATCCACGCCCGACGCCGTAACCGTCTGTTATGGAATCCCCAAAGGCAACGTAGACCAACTCTTCCATCACACAAAAAGCCTTTGCACAGCTCGCTTCACTCAGTTAACCTCCCTGGCATCATAACCCTCAAACTGCTCTGATATCAACCGGCGCGGCAAGTAATTTCAGAAGCCGGGAGTCAGATGTCAGGCAGTCTGTTATCATTACGTAAATATCGGGCAACAATAAACCGGGCTTTAACTTCAGGGGATCTGGCATGAGACAGGGGAGCTTCGAAAAATTCCTCCGGGACACCCTCCCGGAGATGGGATATGTCTGGCGAAGACTTTGCCGGAAAAACGTGA
>QIEJ01000221.1 GCA_003228585.1 Pseudomonadota bacterium | reverse complement strand
ATGGCTGTCCTGATCGCCGTTCCCCTCGGCATAGCGATGGGGTGGTCAAAAAGAATCCGTTACATGGTGGAACCGCTGGTGGAATTATTCCGTCCCATCCCGCCTCTGGCCTGGATTCCCATTGCCATTCTGTGGTTCGGTATCGGGATCAAGTCGGCCGCGTTCATCATCTTCCTTGGGGCATTCTTCCCTGTCCTACTCAATACGGCCTCCGGCGTTCTCTCCATCGATCCGATTCTCATCGAGGCGGCACTGACATTGGATGCCGATCCCAGGGATGTCATTTTCAAGGTTCTCATACCTGGGGCGACCCCCTCAATCATCACAGGGATGAGGATCGGTCTCGGTCTCGGTTGGATGACCCTGGTAGCAGCAGAATTCTCCGGTGTCAGGCAGGGGTACGGATTGGGATACATGATCATGACAGCCAGAGATATCCAACGGCCGGATGAGATTCTTGCCGGAATGCTCGTCATTGGATTAACCGGGCTTTTCATAGATGGGATCCTGCGATTGCTGGAGAAAAGCCTGATCAAGTGGAGATAATGATCAAGGAGTCAGAATGGCGCTGAGTCTCAAACTGTCGGGTTTGACGAAAATATTCCCCGGAAACGGGACACTACAGTGGGTTCCGGTGCTGGATTCGATCGACTGGCATATTGAAAAGGGGCAGTTCTTCTCAATCGTGGGCCCCAGCGGCTGTGGGAAAACAACCCTGCTCAGGATCATTGCCGGGTTGGAACCTGCCTCGGAAGGCTCAATTCTCCTGAACGGAGAGAGTATTACACAGTATGACCGGCGAATAGGCCTGGTTTTCCAGGAGTTCGCCCTTTTTCCCTGGAGAACGACGGTGCAGAATATCGAAATGGGCCTCGAGATCCGAGGGGTCTCCAAACGAGAGAGAAGAGCAGAGGCGCTGAAGTACGTCAGGGAGTTCGGTCTTGCAGATTTTGCAAACACCTACCCCAGGATGCTGTCCGGCGGCATGAAACAACGGGTTGCCATCGCCCGGACTCTCATCGCCAACCCCGAGGTGGTGCTCATGGATGAGCCGTTTGGATCGCTGGACAGCCAATCACGGATGGAGATGCAGAATTTTCTGCTCGAGGTCTGGGAACAGCGGAAGGTGACCGTGATTTTCGTCACCCACAACGTGAATGAGGCCGTATATCTGGGGGACCGGGTTATGGTCCTGTCCAAGCGGCCGACGAGGATCATGGAGGTTTTCGACGTAAATATTCCCCGGCCGAGAGAGCGCTCAGATCCGGAACTCACAGACTTCAGAGAGGAGATTTTCGGACTGTGCGCGAGATTGTGACCTTCGTCGGGGTTTCCCTTCCGAACATTATCTGATATGAGACAGACATGAAGATCAAACGCATTCTCATAGCGACAATCCTGATTTACGCGCTTTTCGCAGGTTCCAGGATGGGTGTGCCATGGATCAGGAACAGGATGTTCACTTACGAGATGCAAAACCAGGCCGGTCTCATGAAATTCGGGACGGCACTGCGTGCCAGAAACGTGCTCATGTCCACCGCTCAAAGCTACAAGGTGCCGATCAGTGAAAAGAATCTCAAAATCGAAAAGGATGAAGTAAAGGGCAACATTTTAATCGAGGTCAACTACGAGGTAGTCGTCACTTTCCCGCCCTTCAAGTATACCCACACGTGGAAGTTTCATCACAGGGCAGAATCCGGATTTCCGGCGGTTAAAAGGAGCGATTTTTCCTAAGTTCCACATTCCAGATTCCAAAGAAACAGCGCAGTCATTGCGAGACCCGAAGGGTCGTGGCAATCTCATGCGAAGCCGTAACCGCCCTTCGACAGGCTCAGGGTCCCGAGCGGAGTCGAGGGGAAGAGCCGTTCGCAGTCAAAGCCTCGCTTACCCAGTTCTCTTAAAATCAGGGTGCGCTCCTCTTTGCTACGAACGTCTCTTGTCCAATAGTTAGCATTTTCACGCCCCCTCCCCCCGTGTCTCCGCGTCTGACTCCCGGGCCCTCATAACAGATTGAATAAGCTGGGATATTTTTCAGGGCTTGACAATCCTTTCCAGAGATTGGATAAGGGGCTACAGATGATCACCCTTTAATCTAATTCCGTGAGATTAGAAAGGGAGCGAGATGAAACGCATTAGTGACATTAGCAGAGTAAACCCCTCCGCCATTCAGCGGAGGGGTTTTTTTATGTGAGGTGATACCAATGCAGGGTAGAAGGAAAAGGGAAATACTGGACCAGGGCGAAATAGAACGTGCGGTGAGAAGGATCTCCTATGAGATCATCGAGAAAAACAAGGGCGCTGAGGACCTCATTATTATCGGGATCCCTACGCCCGGCCCGGTTCTGGCGGGGAGGATCTGCCGTCTGATCGAGGAGATTGAGGGGATTAAGATCCCCACCGGAAGCCTGGATATCACATTCTATCGAGATGATATCCATGACAGGCCTAAGCCATTGCCTAAAATAACTGATCTGCCCTCGGATATCCAAGGCAAGACGGTGGTTCTCGTTGACGATGTGCTTTTCACCGGGAGGACTATTCGGGCTGCTTTGGATGCCCTTATCGATCATGGTCGACCGGCCAGGGTTCAACTGGCGGTTCTGGTGGACAGGGGGCACCGGGAACTTCCCGTCAGGGCCGATTTTGTAGGCCGCAACATCCCAACAGGAAGACATGAACAGATCCATGTCCAACTCAGGGAGATGGGAATGGATGAGGATCAGGTTTTCATCACTGAGGGTGAGATTGAGTGA
>QIEJ01000072.1 GCA_003228585.1 Pseudomonadota bacterium | reverse complement strand
CTTGGCGTTGAAGTTCCCTGGAAGGGAAAAGGTTAAAGAAAAGATGATGCCTTTCCGAGATTGCCACGTCGCTCTCGTCACCCTCGATGCTCCTCGCAATGACAACGCCTTTCCCATCTAATCCCAAAATTTCCTCAGCGTTCCCCCACGTACTCCGCGTACTTCTGCGGTAGGTTAAATTCTACGCCCAGTCTTCAGAGAGAACCTCGCCCTGCAGAGACACGACCACGACCTTCAGCGGGATTTTGCGTTCCGCTTTCTCAATTCCATCCTTGGCAAGAGCCAAAAGCCCGCCGCAGCACGGAACCTGCATGATCATGACGGTCAGCGTGTTGATACTCGCCTCATCGATGAGAGCCGCGATCTTCTGAACGTAGATTTCCTGGTTGGAATCCAGTTTGGGGCAGGCAATTGTCAGGGCGTTCCCCTTGAGAAAATCTTTGTGAAAATCCGCCATGGCAAAGGGCACACAATCAGCGGCAAGCAGAACATCCGCCTTCTCGAAATAGGGCGCCTGCGGACTGACCAGGTGCATCTGAACAGGCCACTGCCTTAACTCAGACGGCCTCCTGCCGGCCTCATCTCCGGTTACTTCCTGATCTTTTTTCTCAAATGATTGCGTTCTTGATCCGGGACATCCTTGCATTTTAGTTACCTCCTTGATGCTGTTGTTGGAATTTACTGTTCAGTGATTCCAGAAAATCCAGGTTGCGTTCAGGCAGGTTCTCGCCAAGTTCCTGGTTGGCTTGAGCGAACTTCTGGTATATTTCGCCCACCTGCCTGGTCGTCAATCCTCTGTCTATCCACGGGAAGAGTATTTCGTCCTCTTTCCTGATGTGTTCTGTCAGCAGGGACTGATACGCTGTCAGGTGATCGACGATCTTCTCTTTGTTCCCGGTTTCGACGGCATCGACCACAGCCTTGATGTGACCGCGGGCGGTCACGTGATCCTCCAGGATGACGTTGATGATCTCCAGCGACTTGTCGGTATAATCAAAGAGAATATCCTCTTCCTTGGCATGATGATATTTGTCCGCGTATTCGCGAATGAACCTGACGACATCCAGGATAAGATCTTTATCGATCTTCTCATCCTGCGCGACCAGTTCAAGGACATTGGCGATATAGGCGATCATCTGCTTGATGTGCACATGCTCGTCGACCAGCTGCTGCATCGGGGGGGAGTATCCGAGTTCCTCCTTTTTCTCCTCTTCAACCACTTCCTTCAGCTTGACGTCACGATCCGGATAGATTTCCTTCTCGATGCTGTACATGAGAATGGCTTCGTCTTTTTTGGGAAGATTGTGGATCGTGACAATGTCCTTGAGCAGGCAGGTGGCCACAGTGCAGGGGACACAGCCGATGTCGTATTCTTCCAGAAGACTGCCTACACCCGGGTGCTTTTCTATGACTTCTTTTATGGACATATTCAGAAAATCCTGCATAGTTGCATCTCCTTTTGGGTTAATAATAGCCAAACAGGCAATTGACAGCCTTGACATGGGTCAAAGTCGCTGTTTTTTTTCGGGTTTGAGGGAGTTGTTCGAGGGAAGAAAAGAGTGCCGAGCGGCAAACTCAACTGTGCGAGCGCTACGACACGTCTGACGCGGTAAATTAACTCAGATAGGACAGAGCTCCGCTCAACAAAAGGATCGCCGATCCCAATGCGAGATTCACCTTGACCAGGTTAAGAGACAGTTTCTGCAGTGACGATTTCCCCGCTCCACTTTCAACTCGTGCTATCATCCTGCCAAGAACAAGTCCCCGGAAAAAGTGGATGCCGACCATAGCCGACACCAGGGCCAGCTTTACCAGGAGCACAATGGTCCAGTTGTTGTCCTGATGCATAACACCGGAATAGCGGGCAGCCAGGCCTGTCATGAGTATCCCGGTAACTATAAGCAGTAAAATACACCAGTTGGCAAGGGGTCCGAACCTGCCCGCGATCTCGCCCATGATCAGGCCCGAATCGTTTCCCGGGACACTTTTTGATGCCGGGATGGCGATCAATAGTATGAAGGCGATCCCCCCTATCCAGAAAACCGCTGCACCAAGATGAAGCCAGTAACCGAATATCGCCAGCGGATCGCCCACGTTCCCCTCCCAGGTCTGATTTCTTCTGTCTACTTTTTCATTATCGGCGGTATACATCCGCAACCGCAGGAAGCTTTTGCGTCTGAACCGGTGTTTGTTCCCTTTTCCTCAACCGGGTTCTTGCTGTCGAGCTTTGCCTTATCCAGCTTCTTCTCCTCTTTCCCTTCCACGGTGTACCTTGATTCTGCCATTGTTTTAACCTCCCTCATGTTAAGTTCGTGCGTACTTACTTAAATGAATGCGAAAAAAATTTCCTCCTGTCAATCCATTACTGAGCTCTACAACCGCAGGAGCATATCCTGTTAAGCCGCTGACGGGCTTTCTCGAGAGTGTCCGCGTTCAGTGTATAAAAAACGTGGTAGCCTCTCCTCTCGTTATCCACCAGACCCGCTCCTTTGAGCACGCGAAGGTGCTGGGACACCGCTGATTGAGAGATGCCCAGTTTGTCCGCCAGGGAATTGACATTCATGGGCTCTCTTTTCAGGCTCTCGATTATCTCTATCCGCCTGTCTACAGACAGGATCTTGAACAGCTCGGCATCCTGCTTCACTTATCCTCCCTAACCATATAAGTATGTGCTTGTATACTTTAAAAATAAGGGGTTTGTCAAGAAAGAAATGGAAATCCCGCTCATTCCTTGCTGGATTTGCCCTCTCACCGATAGTATGGTGGGTCAATGCAGTGCTCAGGTAACCTGCTGAAAATAGCTGCCTGCGTCGTTCCCGTTTTCCTTCTGATGAGCGCATCCTCAATTTTCGCCACGGAGGATTATGCCATGCAAACGGGCCAGGCATGCTCTATCTGCCATATCTCCACATCGGGAGGAGGAGGGCTGACTCCAGGCGGGGAGTCCTTCAATGAGGACCCGGACAGCTGGAAGGCCCCGGCGCGTCCAGGAAAAAGGATTCCCATCTACTTCAGATTCGCACACCTGGTGCTCCTTTATCTTCATATTTTTTTCGGCATCGTGTGGATTGGAACGATCCTTTACGTACACCTGGTATTAAAGCCTCAATATGCCTTGGGCGGCCTTCCGAAATCCGAACTGCGGCTGGCCTGGATCGCCATGCCCATTATTGCGGTGACAGGGATCCTCCTCACCGTCTGGAGATTAAGGATAACGCCCGGACTTTTTTCCAGCGCCTTCGGAAAGCTGCTTATCGGGAAGATATCAATTTTCGCATTGATGTTGATTTCCGCCACCTTCGTCACCCTCTTTGTCGGCCCACGCCTGAGACAGCTGGTGGCCGCAGGACATGAACCACTGGAGGATGCGGTTGAAAAGGACAGATTCACCTCGGAAGAGCTGAAGACCTGCGACGGCAGTCAGGGGGACAAAGTCCTCATCGCCGCCCGGGGGCAGGTCTGGGATGTCTCCAAAAGTCAATCGGCACAGAGCAGGACAGGACCTGACAGAGTATCTGAAAAACGCCCCCCACGACCCTGATGTCCTGGAACGGTTTGATAAGGTTGGTGAACTTGTGACCCTGTCCGGGAAACCGCCGCCTGTGGTTCGGATCTTTACTGTAAACGCCTATTTCAACCTTGCCGGCTGTTTCCTGATCATCCTGATCCTCGCGCTTTGGAGGTGGTAAAGTCTGGGATGGGTATTTCTTCCAGGGCGGTCTGATAGTCGTCTTCCGTGATCTTCCCCGCCCGGGCCAGTATTCCCAGGATGTGGTCGGAACGTTCCATAACCCGGTCCATTCGCCGGGAGGGATCGTAGACCCTTGGGCCGGGAAGCATGGCCACCAGGAAGGTGCTCTCCCGCAGAGTGAGTTCCGCGGGGGATTTTTCAAAGTAATAGTCAGCGGCGTGCCCGATGCTGTAGACCATGGGTCCGAGTTCAACCACGTTCAGATATAATTCCAGGATCCGCTGCTTGGAGAGAGTGTTCTCCAGGCGCCGGGCAAGGATTACCTCCTTGCTCTTTCGGCTGAGGGTTTTCTCCCGTGAAAGGAAAAGGTTCTTGGCAAGCTGCTGGCTGATGGTGCTCGCTCCCCTTGCGAGACGGCCCTCTTCAATGTCTTTTTTTACCGCTTCCCAGAGTTCGAACCAGTCAAATCCCCGATGGTGGTAGAAGTTGAAGTCTTCAGCAACGATCACCGCCTGCTGGAGATACTCTGGAGCGTTGTCCAGGGGGGTCCAGAAAGGGTTGTCAGGTCCCACAGTAAGAATCTGCTTTTGGCCGTCCCAGTCCTTTACGGTGATCTGAAAAGAGGCCGCGGAGTCATGGAGAAAGTCGACTGTGGGGAGGGAGTGGGCAACAAATCCCAGCCAGGCGGCCAGGAGAACGAAAGCCGTCAGCAGGAGTGTAAAACCGGCCGCGATGATCTTTCTGAAGGAAGGCAGTATTCTCATGGGATCCATTTCCGTCGAGCACCTATATCATGTTCAAGGCCCCATGTTTAGAGAAATATGCGGGACCAGAGCAATTTTGTCTTTGGTCTTCGTTTATAGATCCGGGTCAAAGAATTTAGTGAAAAAAAGTATTCGCCGGCTATAATTGATTGAAAGGGTATTTGCCACGTTCATCCCCACTGGATCATTGTAGAAAGGAGTAAGATCATGAGTACCAGATTCACTGTTTCCGTATTGGTGTGTCTCGTTGCGGCGATCATGTTGTTCCCCTCCACAGTTCTTGCCAAGGACAGCGTCTGTATAACCTGCCACAGTAAGATCACACCTAATATCGTCAAAGATTTCCGGAGCGGCGAAATGGGCAAGAGCGGCATCGACTGTTCGGACTGCCACGGATCGGATCACAAGAGTGCCGCCACAGTCTCGGAGGTTAAGCTTCCCACGGAGAAGACATGCGGCCAATGCCACGAGAAACAACTGGAGCAATACATGTCGGGCAAGCATTCCCTGGGATGGATCGCCATGACGGCCATGCCCAAGACGGGACTCCAGCCCCATGCCTACATCAAGGGGCTCAAGGGGTGCGGCGGCTGCCACAAAGTCGGCGTCCGGGATGAGGCGACAAAGGCCGAATCCCGCTACGGCTCCCCTTGCGACTCCTGCCATACCCGGCACAAGTTTTCCAAGGCAGAAGCCCAACGGCCCGAGGCTTGCCGGACATGCCATATGGGATTCGACCACCCCCAGTGGGAGATGTGGTCCTCCTCCAAGCACGGTGTGATCTATCTGACCGAAGGGGATACAGGCCGGGCGCCCAAGTGCCAGACCTGTCACATGCAGGACGGGGATCACAAGGTGATGACCTCCTGGGGCTTCCTCGCTTTACGCCTGCCTGAGGACGATGCGGAGTGGATGGGCTACAGAACAACCATCCTCAAGGGGCTTCATATCCTCGATCCCGAAGGAAATCCCACGCCCCGTCTCGAAGTGGTAAAAGCCGGCAGGTTGGCCCGGCTCTCAAAGGAGGAATGGCAGGCGGAGCGAGATAAGATGCTCAAAACCTGCAAGCAGTGCCACAGTGAATCGTATGCCAGAACCAATCTCGAGAATGGCGATGCCATGATCAAGGAAGCGGACAAACTCATGGCAGAGGCCATCGAGATCGTCGCTGATCTGTATGACCGCGGCATCATCGAGCCTGAGGAGGGGAAGGCAGCCTATCCTGATCTGCTCACCTTCTACGACGCCATCACCCCCATCGAGCAGACACTCTACGTTATGTTCCTGGAGCACAGGATGAGGACCTTTCAGGGGGCCTTCCACATGAACCCCGATTACGTGACCTGGTACGGTTTGGCCGAAATGAACAAGGACCTGGTCGAGATCAAAGCCGAGGGCAAGCGGATGATCAACGAATCGGAGAGAAACTAGC
>QIEJ01000212.1 GCA_003228585.1 Pseudomonadota bacterium | reverse complement strand
GATTGGGTTATCACCACCGGCGGGATCGGAGCGACACACGATGATCTGACCCGACAGGCGGTGGCGGAGCTGTTCGAAGTTCCGCTGGTGGAATTTCCCGAGGCCGTCAGCATCTTCGAGGTTAAGCTTGGATCCCCCCTTCCAGAGAAAGTCAGGGAGCTGGCGATGATCCCGGAGGGAGCGGAACTTGTTCACAGCACAGAGACCGCGGCACCGGGTTTTATTCTGGAAAATCTTATTGTCCTGCCCGGAATTCCACGACTGGTACGTGCCATGTTTCCAGCTATTGCGGACCGACTGAGGGGAGAGAAAACATACCGTGCCGAAATGGTGACAAAGAAATTTGAATCGGAGATTGCCGATTTCCTGGGTGAAACACAGGAGAAGTACCCTGAGGTGAAGATCGGGTCATATCCTGTAATGGGCAATGCCGGTCACAGGGTCAGACTTGTTCTGCGAAGCAGGTCACCCGAGTATCTTGACGGAGCGATGAACCATCTCAGAGGGAGGATAGACGGATGAGGGTCGTTGCCATTGCTGTTTGTTTCCTGCTTGCCGGATGTATTACAACAGGCAGTGTGAAGACGGAATCCGAAACAGTACCGGATCAGCAGGTTGAGACAGTAAAAATTGCCGAGGTAGCGGTGATGGAAGCGGAGCTGGAAGAGTTGAGAAAGGACCTGGCTCAGGTCCGGGCTGAAAAGCGCGCTCTGAAGGAGGAGCTGGAGATCCTCAACGGTGCCCGTCGGGTAGATGCTCAGACCTATGCCACGAAATTGGCCGCTGTCGAAGCGGACAGGGACGAAGCGATCAAGGAGGTTGTTCGGGCACGGGCCCGTATCCAGGGGATGGCGTCACCCGCTGAGGCTGCTGCCATGTTTGCGGAAGCGCGGGTTATCATCGACAGGATGAGCGAGGAAGCCTACAACGACCAGGCGATAGACTTTATGAAGCTGGGCAAGAGGTATCTTGAGAGCGGACGTGAGGAGATGGAACAGCAGAACCCCGGAGGCGCGGCATTCCTGTTCGACCTTGTCTCAACCCTCTATGAATCTTTTCGGGCCACTGATCCCAGGGTGATGACCGTCAATACAAAGAAAGCCTCACTGAGGGCCTCCGCGACCACTTCCTCAAAGAGGCTCGGGGTGCTTTCCTATGGACATAAGGTGGAAGGATTGGCCAGGCAGGGCAAGTGGGTCAGGGTTGATACCGGTTCCAATCTCAAGGGGTGGATCCATTCGGATCTGCTGCGCTGACTCTGTTTCTCCCCTTATCCTTGGCATCGTAAAGAGCCTTGTCGGCGGCCTCCACCAGTTCATCGAAGCTGGTGCCGTCTTCAGGTGATGAAGAAACCCCCAGACTGATAGTGATCCTGGTTTTTTCCCCCCTCAGGTCGAAGATCCTTTCCCCGACAGCCAGGCGGAGTTTTTCAGCGGCCTTGATGGCGCCAGCTTTATCCGTGTGGTTCAGGAAGATGAGAAACTCCTCGCCCCCGTACCTTGCGACAACATCCGTTTCCCTGATGCTGTAAGCCAGAAGTCCCCCAAGCTCTTTCAGGGCCTCGTCCCCGGCGATGTGCCCAAAACGGTCGTTGTAGTTCTTGAAGTTATCAAGATCCGCCATGATGATGGAAAGAGGTTGATTCGTTCGCTTGGATTGCTTTAATTCCCTGTCCAGGTGATCCACGATGTACCGGCGATTGTACATTCCGGTGAGCGGATCGGTAACAGTCATAACACGCAACTGACTGTTGATGGCCTGGATCTCCTCCATGCTCTGTTTGAGGCTGAGTGACATGCTGTTGAATGCTGAGACAAGTTCCCCCAATTCACCACCTGCCCTGACCGGGATCTCCAAGCCCGCCTCTCCTCTCCTGATTCGCCTGGAAGTACGGCTCAACTCCTCCAGGGGGATGATTATGGTCCGGGCAAGATAGATGGCAGGAATAAGAAGGAGGGAAGCGAGGAGGATTGTCATGGCCGTCAGCTGGTTTCTGAAAGTGGAAAGAGGCGTAAAGGCCTGTTTGCGGGACGTTTCCACGATAAGGTTCCAGGAAAGATGCTCTATGGGAAAACTGGTGCCGATGGCCGTTTCGCCGGATACCCCTGTGTAAGATAAAGATTTTACATTACTCTTAAGCAGCCTGATTAACTCATTGGTAGGGATGTCGGAGGTTGGTTCAGGCACAGGCCGAACCTTCAGACTGCCTTTATTGTCAACGATGTAGGCGGAAGAATACGGTGGCAAATTCTCCTCAATGATCTTGCGAAACTCTTCGCCCCTCAATTCCCCCAGAAAATAGGCGTTGGACTGGTTCAGGCCGCTTGCCAGCCGCTGGACCACCATGATCCGTGGACCTTCGGGCGCCGCTGTTTCAACAAGCTCGGGCTCGGTCCCCAGTTTATCCAGGATTTCCACGTTCTCAATAAAAGGTCCATCATCAGCAGGTTGAGCCGCGATAATATTCCCGTCTTCAGACAGGACGGAGAACCCACTGAACAGTTTGTTGTCCTCCAGCAGGTAGGACATATATTTATTCACCGTTGAACGGGATTGGGCGCTCTTAACCTTATTGGTATCCCCGAAGAGGATGATTTTCGCCTCCTCGGTGAGGAGGTAAGATGATGTAAACGCGCTGACATCTAAAGTTCGGTCAGTTAACCAGTCCCTGGGCTCTGCCGGAGAGGTTCTGAAGAACCTGGTCTTTTATGATTGTGTCCAGGTACCTGATGGCGAGCATGCCTGCCAGGATTGATGGGATCAGAACACTGACTACCACCAGGCCGAGGACCCGGAACCTGATGGTTTGAAAGACCCTCCCTAAGATTTTCAGGGAAGGAATATCACGCGGGACCTTGATTCCCTGCGCTTTGTCTGTCTTACCTGCCATGGCAGAAAGATAGCCGATTGATAGGATAAATGCAATTGGGGCATACCGGGCGCTGCGCCTGTCATTGCGAGGAGCGTCGAGCGGTACGAGAGTGACGTGGCAATCTGATATGGCTGCCAGTTGTCAAGAAGGCAAGTCAAGTTGTTCCCTCTCCCCTGGCGGGAGAGGGTCGGGGTGAGGGGGAGCAACTTATAGTGAGGGAGCGTTATAAAAAGGGGTTTCCCGGGTTAACCGCTCGGTTTCGCAGAAAACCAGCTTCACTTCGCGTTTAACCCGGAAAACCCCTTTTGCTCCTCATCCGAAGAGTTCCTCTTTGCTCCAAACGGCCCTTGATCTTTACTTGCTCTGATCTCTGAACTCTTACCTCTGAAAGCAATCCTGTAAATCCCGTTGATCCTGTCAAAAAAAACAGGAGCGGCTGACGCGGCAATCTCAGCGGGTCGAGATATGTGTTCCAGGCGAGGCGTTTTGCGACTGAAGACTAGGGGCTGGATTCAACCGGCGGATTGAACACTTCCATCGTGGGATCACCGG
>QIEJ01000218.1 GCA_003228585.1 Pseudomonadota bacterium | reverse complement strand
CGATGCTGACAAACGCCCCCGTCCCTGAAAGGTTGTGGATTTCCCCGACTTCTCTCTGCCCGTTCCAGTTGATCTCACATCTGATTCTTGTTTTGATCCGCTTGGCCTGTCGATTAACTATTCCAAGCTTCTTTTCAACCGATGCGATCAGGACGTCTCCACGAATGGGTTTGGTTATAAAGGCGTCACACCCAGCTTCAAGGCACCTTTGCCTGGCTTCGTCCTTTCCATCGGAACTGATGATTATTACCGGAATATGTCCTGTTAGCGGATCGCTCTTCAGCTTTCGGCACACCTCATCTCCACTTATACCGGGCATAACCTGATCCAGGAGAATGAGGTCCGGACGATAAGCCCTGGCAGCCCTGAGGGCCTCCTCCCCCGATTGAGCGGTTATCGTGGAGTATCGGTCCCTGTTGAGGAATGATTCCTCGAGTCGAAGGAACAACTCCACATCATCGACGAGTAGTATACTCTTTTTCTCCATGGACAACGGCCCTCCCGAAAATCTGCAGGACATCCTTGATTTTGACAACCTCTCAAAAAGCTTAAGCAAATATCGGACCATTCACTAAAAACGACACTTCCCTGATTTTAAAGGAAAAAAAGCATTTTTTTACACGGGAGTGGGTTTCACATATGCACCTGATCGTGTACAATTGCACATATTTATGTGCAACTGGGCCGATTCAAGGCGATCTCGTTTGGCAATGGATGCCGCAAATGTCCCTGTTTTCAGGATGAAATGGTCGAGGCGGGTTTTTTGCATAACCTTGCAATCGGACATGAATGCCGAACCTGGCTCAGAACAATTTACAGCTGCTGCTAACCACTGAGGAGTGCAGATGCAAACGGGAAATGGGGAAAACCTTCACACGATTCTTCTGGTCGATGATGAGGAGCCGGTGCGCGCATCCCTCGAGCTATTGCTGGAGGACCGCTATCACATCCTCCAGGCCCACACCGGTGAAAAGGCACTAAAAATTATCAGGAAGAATCCGATCGATCTCGTGATCCTCGATGTAACCATGCCGGGAATGGGTGGAATAACCACACTGGAGAAGATTGCGAAACTGACCAATGCGCCTGAAGTCGTAATGCTGTCGGCATCGGACACAGCGCGGCTGGGTGCACAATCGGTGAAGATGGGGGCTTTCGATTACATCGCCAAACCCTTTGACTCAGATGACCTGCTGGAGGTTATCAGAAGAGCCCTGGAGAAAAAAAGGCTCGAACGTGAACTCCATTATCTGCGCTCAGAGGTGGAAAAACTCGGAGGATTCGGGAACATTGTGGGCAAATCACCGCTTATGAAACAGGTCTTCAGGATCGTCCAGAAGATTTCCCGGACCGGTTCCAATGTCCTTATCGCAGGGGAGAGCGGCACCGGCAAGGAACTTATTGCCAGGGCCATCCACTCCAGGGGGGTCCGCTGTGATGGGCCATTTATCCCGGTCAACTGCGCAGCCATCCCTCAGGAACTTCTGGAGAGTGAATTCTTCGGGCACGAGAAAGGATCTTTCACAGGAGCCTACGAGAGAAAGATCGGCAAATTCGAACTGGCACACCGAGGTATCCTGTTCCTCGATGAGATCTCCACACTCAGGCTGGAGCTGCAGGCAAAACTGCTGAGAGTACTTCAGGAGGGCGAGTTTATGAGGGTCGGGGGCAGCCATTCTATCCATGTAGATGTCCAGATTATTGCGGCCACGAACCAGAACCTGAAGCAGATGGTTACGGAAAACACCTTCAGGGAGGATCTGTTTTATCGGCTTAATGTTCTGCCCGTCACACTACCGCCATTAAGAGAACGCACGAGCGATATTCCCATGCTGGTGGAGCATTTTCTAAAGGACATCGGTTACCGCCTCAACAGGAAAACAGCCGGTGTCACTCCCGAAGTCATGAAGCTGCTCGAATCCTACCACTGGCCCGGGAACATCAGGGAACTGGAGAACCTTCTGGAGCGCATGGTGGCCTTTTCGTCAGACGGCTTCTCCATCGGCATCGAGAACCTGCCTGTTGAGGTCATCATGCCCAAAGACAGCACCTCCCAATCCCGACTCCCTATGGACAGTCTTCCGGAGGCCAGGGAAAGGTTTGAGAAGATATACATAATTTCCGCTCTTAGAAAGACCGGATGGAACCAGTCTGAGACCGCGAGAATACTTGGCGTCCACAGAAATACCCTGTTAAAAAAGATAGCCACCTACGGCATCCCTCCAGAGGAAGAGTAGCCTGCCCGCCTTTACAGGTTGCACACATTTGTGTGCAACCCACATATCCCCCTGATTCCATTAACAAAACTCGACCCAAACTGGCTCCCGGGATTCAGCATTGCACACTACCGTGTGCAACTACCCCATCCAACTCGAACCGACTTTATTAAATATCTTTTAATTTCCAGTGTGTTACGTAAATTCGCACTACTTGGCAAGGGCCTTGCTAATTCAATGGCAATGCTCTTTCCGAATCCCCGGAAGCAAACAAATTTCTGATCTGGTACAAGGAGGATAATTCAATGAAAAAAACGATTCTTTCTCTGACGGTGGCAGCGGTTTCGATTTTGAGCCTGGCAGCAGTAGTGTTCGCTAATGGTGGCGGCGGCGGTCTGTAGAATTCTGTTTCAAAACATTACTGAAAAAAAAGGGGGCGTTTGAACGCTCCCTTTTTACTTTCCATTATCAACCCTTAACTACTTGTTGACAGAACCCCGAACCCTATGGATGATAAGAGAGACGTAACTACACGAACAGGGGTAGGGATGATCCGAATTTCAAA
>QIEJ01000070.1 GCA_003228585.1 Pseudomonadota bacterium | reverse complement strand
GAGCCATTGTACTCTGTGAGGGAAGCAGTTGTGTCGGAGCTGGTCTCGATTCGGGGCAGGTGGCTTCCCTCAGGAGGTTGAAGCTTTCCGGCGATCTGAAAAAAGACGTGTACGATATAGCAGACCTGGCTGCCGGCCTTCTGGATGACAATGAGGATGTTATCCTGGCCTGTGGCGGACTTTTAGAGCCCCTTCTTTCGGCCCTTGGCGCCCAGGGGATCACCAGGGTGAAAACGCCGGGGGAACTGGAGATCTTCCGGGGTGCGGAACGAGCACTGACTGGAGATCCCGGTCCATATCTTCCTGCCCTCGGTCTGGCTCTCAGGGGCCTCGGCCGGCAGGAGTCATCAACCGTGGATCTTCGCCAGGGGCCATTCCGGTCCGAAAGTCCTATTGGCCAGATGAGGAGACCAGCCATCAGGACGGCGGTCATCTTCGGCGCTGTCTTTCTGCTTGGCCTGGGCAATCTGTTTTTCGGTTATACCGCCGCGAAGGCTCGGTACGAATCCTATTCCAGAGCTCTTGAAACATCCTTCATATCCCTGTTTCCAGACACCAAGGTTGTCAGTGTCGTTCCCCAGATTCAGGAAAAGACCATCGCACTGGAGCGCCGCACCGAAGACCTGGCCGGGTTCTCGGCAGCCGGAGCTCTTACCGTTCTGGCTGAACTTAGCAGCGCTGTGCCGAGGGACCTGGACCTGAAAGTGGATGAGCTTTCGCTGGACTCCGGCCGCCTGAGACTGGACGGGATGGTATCCTCCTTCGACGCCGTTGATCGTATAAAAAGCGTCCTGGAGGAGTCTGCCGTCTTCGAGAATGTCAAGGTGCAGAATGCCAGGGTTGGAGCCGACGCCTCCAGGGTAACATTCCGTCTTCAGATGGAGGTGAACTAGGATGTTCGGGTTCTTCCATCGCCTGACCGGCCGTGAGAAGATGACGGTGCTTCTGGGCGGGACGTTTGTTCTCTCGCTCCTTCTCTACGGCCTTGTCCTCGCTCCTGCCCTGGAGAAGAGGGACAGATGGGTCAGCATGGCCAAAAGGAAGAAACAGGAGCTTTCCAGATTCGAGGATTTAACCGCCAGGTATCGAAATCTGGAATGGACTATAGCGTCCATGGAGAAAGAGCTCGGATCAAGAAAAAAGGGTTTCTCACTTCTGGCCCAACTGGAGGCTGGAGCTCGCCGCCTGGGGCTTCAGGAAAACATCGCCTCCATGAAACCGTTAAGGAACCAGCTGGATTCAGGAATTGAGGAGTCCTCCGTTGAGATCCGGCTGGAGAAGGTTGATCTTGGCGGGCTTGTCAGGTTTCTCCAGGAGGTGGAAGGGGAGGAAAGTCTGGTTCGGACCAGACGACTCAGGATCAAATCACGGTTCGACGATCCCCAATTGCTCGATGTCACGCTGCTCGTCAGCACCCTGGAGGCGAATTGAAGGATCGATCCGGTCTCAGAAATACGGTCTACATCATCTTTTTCCTTCTCATGACCGCGGTTTTTTTCTTTGTCAACTTCCCTGCGGAAATAGTGACAGAGAGGATCAACGAGAGGCTCGGAGCAGTATCCAGAGGTGCTGCCGCTGTAGAATCAGCACATCTCTCTCTGCCTCTGTCCCTGGTGCTCTCAGATCTGACGGTAAATGTGAACGGGAAAAGGTTGAATGTCGGTGACGCCCGCGTCACTCCCCACCTGGCGAGCCTTGTCGGTTCGTCCAGGGGGGCAAATGTGGTGTTTGCCGGACCGTGGGGAAAACTGCCGGTGTCCTTTGGGACAGACGGTGGAGGCTGGAGCCTGGAAGGCGGCAACGATGAAATAGAACTTTCACTGCTTCCGGGGGTGGACGTTCTGCCTGTGGATATTGCCGGGAAGCTTTCCATCAGCACAGATCTGAGCTACGTGTCGGAAGGCGGGGGGAGCCTGTCAGGTAAGATCAACATAAGGCTCAACAGGGTAGTTATATCAGGTCAGACAATGGAGATGTTCGGTGTCAAACCGGTGAATCTGAATAATATCCAGACTTTCCTGTCAGTTGATAAAAACCTTCTTACTCTCGGTGAGACGAAGATCGAGGGGGATATCATGGGGGAGGGAAGGGGAACAATAAGGCTTGTCCCCGCTGACGTGGGTAACTCAAGGCTGGATCTGACACTGAACCTTCGTCCCTCTCTGGAGGCCAGGGAACAGCTGGCTCCGCTCTTCTCCCTCGTGGGTGCCGGAAGAAAACCGGACAGTTCCGTAACGGTGAGGATCAGGGGAACAGTAGATCAACCGCAGTACAGTATGTAGAGAACTGGAATCAGGGTGCGGGGCGGGGAAGATCTGATCCGGGGACACGGAGACGCGGTAAGCCGCGAAGGGGAGAGTGGGCGCATGGGCGACACTGCGATGTCATTGCGAGGAGTGACGCTCTCCATGGAACGACGAAGCAATCCCGGGAAGCTGTTACTGCTTCCGTCGCAAAGCGCCTCGCCTGAATGAATGACATCGACAAGGTGAGATTGCCACGTCCCCTTCGGCAGGCTCAGGATCCTCGCAATGACTGCACAGTTTCTTTGGAATCTGGAATCTGGAATGTGGAATCAAACATCGGACAATCCTGTTTGATTAATCCCTGTAAATGGTTAACTATACGGATATGAAAGTACGATATTGTATTTGTCGAACGGGAGTGATCCTCACAGCCCTGCTGGTGGCTGTTGTATTCCTTTCAGATGCATGGTCCATGTCCGGCAAACCCGAAGAACCGGCTTATGCCCCGGGAGAGGTTCTCGTCAGGTTCAATGACG
>QIEJ01000198.1 GCA_003228585.1 Pseudomonadota bacterium | reverse complement strand
TGCTGCCGGCAGCAGGGGTCACGGTGGGCCTGGTCCTGATTGCTCAGGATCTGTTCATAGACACGAACATTTCAGAACTGATGGTCAACGCCGTTCTGGGTTCTGTTATCGTCAGTGAACTTCTCGCTCCCCTGATGGTTCGTTATGGTCTGATCAGGTCCGGGGAAGCGAAACAGCCTTCATGAGTCGCAATGTCACCCTTCAGGGAGTAATCAGGTGAGAGATAAAGAGGAAAAAATCAGGGGCAGGGACATAAAGGAGATGAAAGTCCGGGATGTTATTGAAGCTGTCGGAAGAAGAAAGCCTCCCATCGTCCCTGATAATATGCCGGTTCATGAAGTGGTAAAATCCATGGGCGATTGTCAGCACAACCGGGTTCTGTATGTTGTCAATGATGACGGGCTGCTCGTTGGAACCATTCTCCTTGAAACCCTGATGAGGCATATCTTTGGCCACAGTCATGAGCAGCATGCCCATCCCCGGCATCTTCTGGGAATTATCACTACCGAATCGGCAAAAGATCTGATGATCAAAAAGCCCCTCCACGCCAGGGAGAGCGAGGAAGTAGAGGCTGTCCTTGAGAGGATGATCGGTAAACGGGTCTCCGAAATTGCCATCGTTGACGATGAGGGTAAGGTTGTCGCCGACCTGACCATTGCTGGACCTGCTGAAGGTATACTGATGATTAAACAGCAATCCAAAAACCAATATCCAAGATCTAAATATATTATTCCAGATTAAAGCAGAAGACTGTCATTGCGAGGACCCTGAGCCCCGCCAAAGGCGGGATTGAAGGGGACGTGGCAATCTCAAGGAGCATAGCGACTGCGGCAGTCTCGTATATTTGAGATCGCTTCGTCCCGCTGGTCCTCGCGATGACTGCCTGGTCCCCAAAATTATGATTTTTTGATGGTTTTCACCTCTCACCCGATACCTTCTGTAACTTCCAGGCTTCCAGTATCCCTCAGTTCCCTGCAGAGTACAGAAGAAACATTTTCCGGGATCAATCGTAGTACCAATATGCGAAATGTGACGAATAAGTGTTACGTTTTTATAAAAACGTGCTACACTTGAACCTGAAACCTCAAACCTCAAACCTCAAACTTGGAACCTGAAACCTGAAACCTGAAACCTCAAACCTGGAACTTGGAACCTGAAACCTCAAACCTGGAAATGCACATGGCCGATGCCCTGATATCACCTGCCGTTGGAGGCGCTGCCTGGGCGGCAACCGCCGGGCTTGTGGGATTTTCCTCCAGAAGGCTCAGGGAGGACCTGGATGACCAGAGGGTCCCTCTTATGGGGGTGATGGGAGCCTTCATCTTCGCGGCCCAGATGATCAACTTCACCATCCCGGCCACCGGGTCCAGCGGCCATCTCGGAGGAGGGTTGATCCTTGCTATCCTTCTGGGACCATATGCCGCTTTCCTCACCCTGGCTTCGGTCCTCACCGTTCAGGCCCTTTTCTTCGCTGACGGGGGTCTTCTTGCCCTGGGGTGCAACATCTTCAACCTCGGTTTTTTCCCATGCTTCATTGCCTATCCTCTCATCTACCGGAAGATAGCCGGGGACCATCAGATCAGATGGCGCGTCATCTCAGGGGCCCTGATCGCGGCCGTCGTGGGTCTTCAACTGGGCTCTTTGGGCGTTGTCCTCGAAACGGTCCTTTCCGGTATCTCGGAACTGTCTTTCAGAGCTTTCCTGCTGCTTATGCAGCCTATCCATCTGGCTATCGGCCTAATGGAGGGAATTGCCACGGCGGCGGTGGTCCTGTTCGTCGTCAAGGCCCGACCGGAGGTCCTGGAAGGCGCGGTTCGGCCAGTGGTACGAGAGCCTGTGACGCTGCGCCGCTTTGCAGCCGCTTTTCTTGCCGCTGCCGTCATCCTGGGCGCCGGTTTAAGCTGGTTCACCTCCACACATCCAGACGGTCTGGAGTGGTCAATATCCAAAGCCGCCGGCATTGAGGAGCTCCGACCTGTGGAGGAAAATCTCCACCGTTCACTGGGCGACCTTCAGGGAAAAACGGCAATACTTCCCGATTATGGTTTCAAGGTTGAGGATCACCAGGGAGCTGACGGCACTGCCGAAAACGGACCGGGATGGCCCGCAGTCGATGTGGGCACCTCGGTTTCAGGGTTGTTGGGAGGAGCTCTTACGCTCCTTCTCGCCGGGGCAGTGGGACTTTTTCTGAGACGGGGCCGGACCGGTCACTGACAATTCCCTGACAGCAGCCCGGAGCGGAACCTGAATCCCGAGACACAAACCTGAAACCCGGATCCGCTTTTCTGGAGAGCCATGAGTAAGATTCAGCAGCATTTTTACGACATTGGCTACCTGGACACGCTGTCTGACCAGGACACCCCTGTCCACCGTCTGGATCCCAGGGCCAAACTTGTTACCACCATGGTGTTCATCACCGCGGTCGTTTCTTTCAGCAAATATGAGATCTCGGCTCTGATACCTTACGTCCTCTATCCCGTGTTTCTTCTGGCGGCCGGCAACCTTCCCCCAGGGTACATCCTGAGAAAGATCCTCCTGGTCTCTCCCTTTGCCGTCCTGGTGGGCATTTTCAATCCGCTCCTGGACCAGGATATTATCATGAGGGTCGGGGGGTTGAGCATCTCCGGTGGCTGGGTATCCTTCGGTTCCATACTCATACGGTTCACCTTGACTGTCGGAGCAGCCATGATCCTTGTTGCCGTGACCGGTTTCAACGCTTTATGCCTGGCTATGGAAAAACTGGGGGCGCCCCGTTTTTTCGCCATCCAGCTCCTGTTCCTGTATCGGTATCTTTTTGTGCTCATGGAGGAGGCCATAAACATGATCAGGGCCCGCTCTCTGAGGGTGTTCAACGGAAAGGGGATGGGTGTCGCCGTTTACGGTTCCATGCTGGGCCATCTCCTGCTCCGGACCATGGATCGAGCCCAACGGATCCATTCGGCCATGTGGTGCCGGGGTTTTGACGGGAGTATCCGGATCATGAAACCACTGTCCATGGGACGCAAGGAGTTCGGTTTCATGCTGGGATGGATAACCATTTTCGTAGTCCTGCGGTTTGTCAATCTCCCCCGGCTGGTTGGAGCGGGGATCCTGGAGATCATGCATTGAGCCATCACATCGTCGAAGCGAGGGACCTTCATTTCAGCTACCCTGACGGCACCGAAGCGCTGCGGGGGGTCTCTTTCCGAATCACTCACGGGGAGTCTGTGGCGATTGTCGGCGCCAATGGGTCCGGTAAGTCAACTCTGCTTCTTCACCTTAACGGGTACCTCAGCTCCACACGAGGTGAGCTGCGCATAGGGGACAGCCTGCTGATACGCCAGAACCTCAAGATAGTGCGCCGGGCAGTGGGTCTGGTGTTTCAGAACCCGGACGACCAGCTGTTCATGCCCACGGTGTTCGATGACGTGGCCTTCGGCCCCCTGAACCTGGGACTATCCCCCGAAGATGTGGAGGATAAAGTCACATCAGCCCTGGAGACGGTGGGGGCCATTCACCTTCGTGACAGGCCTCCCTATAAGCTGTCCGGAGGGGAAAAACGATCCGTGGCCATTGCCACGGTGCTCTCGATGTCCCCTGACATCCTTGTCATGGACGAACCCACTTCCAACCTGGATCCTCGGGCAAGGCGGCTTCTGATCGAGCTGTTAAAGGGTTTTACCCATACCAAGATCATCGCCACCCACGACCTGGATATGGTCATGGACCTGTGCAGCAGAACCCTGGTAATACGGGAAGGGCGGGTCATTGCAGACGGCCCCACGCAGAAGATCATGCGGGACGAGGAGCTTCTGGCCTCCAGCAGCCTGGAAAAACCCCTCGGGCTGAGAACCTGTCCAGTCTGCGGGGGCGATGGCATAAATCATTACCGCTACCAGCCTCCTCCACCGCCACCTCCTCCACCACCGCCTGACGAACCGCCGCCGCTAAAGCCGGAAGATGAACCCGGAGCCGTGGATGAGGATGAGATGGCAGATGACAATGAGGATCCCAGAGCCGATGTGAACGCACCGGGATGTAACCGGCTCCAACCTGTCCCGCGGTACCAGGACGGATGGTAAGATCCACCTTCCCTGGCGGCCTGGGCGAGGATGTCGGAGAACTGCTCGGCCCACTCCTGGTCCACATCCAGGGCAAGGGCGTAGGGCAGGTACGCTTCGAAAAGCTCCGGCGTTCGCTCAGGCGGGTTCATGAGATTGAGCCGATGCCGCTCTGCCGTGGAGAGGTACATCCTGAACCCCTCGATCTTGTCCAGGAGCTGTCTGCCTGTACGGGTGGGAGCCTTGAGAAGCCAGTAGAAAAGAGCATTGACTCCAACGAGAATGAGAATAAGGGCAATAAAGAAGGCGGCTCCCGTCCGGAGAAAGGCGTAAATGGCCAGCACCTCGGCACCGGCAAAAACAAGAGCCATCAAGTACCTTAGTACCTTCGGGCCGCCCACATTGAAAGGACTGCAGTGGTCCACATGGACAACCACACCGTCATGAAGATAAAGGGGCCTTTGGTTCCCGTACTCATAAAGCCTGCCATTAAAAGTATCCCCACCGAGAAAAGAATACCAAAACCCAGATATTTGCTGTTGGTCTTAAAGTGAACCTTGTGGAAATCCTCACTCAGCGATTGTTTCAGGGCCTTGATGGCTCCCTTGATCCGCTGGTGATTCCTGTTTTCAAGTTTGAGCGGGGTGCTCCTTCCCTTGAACAGCTTGTTTCCTAACTTGCGCTCTCCCCTGGAAAGCAGGGATTCGTCAGCCGTTTCCTGTCTGGTCAGGGTATAATATTTTGTCCCCTTGCTGATGGTCAGATATCCCTTCACCGCCAGGTTGACAATGGCGGAGGAGAAAGTCT
>QIEJ01000175.1 GCA_003228585.1 Pseudomonadota bacterium | reverse complement strand
ACTAACACCGGCGCAACAAAAATCCCCGGCAGCAGGTTCCCAACAGGCAGCTTCCTGATCCCCAGCAGGTCAAAGCCGATTGCGAGGATGAGAAGCCCGCCGACGGCGTTCATTTCGGCGATCACCGCCGCGGTCAGCAGTCCCTGCACCCACCCTGCCGACAGGGTTATGAACCCCTGGTAGATCATCAGAGGAATAACGGAAAAAACAACCCCTATCCCCAGCGTGGAAGTCAGAGCAATGGACGCTATGCCATCCAGAGCCGATTTTACATAAAGGATGGATGGCGTCCCACCGAGACCGTCCTGGATGGATCCCATGATGGCCATGGCCCCGATGCAGTAGAGCAGGCTGGCGGTAACAAAGGCCTCCGCTACGTTCCCTGTGTCCTTGAACCGCTGCTGGAGCCAGTGCCCGAAGTTCTCCAGCCGCGCCTCTATCCCCAGAACTTCACCGATAATGCCGCCGATGAGGAGGCTGCCGATGACTATGAGGGCATTATTCGACTGCAGGGCCAGCTGCATGCCGATGAGAAGAACGGCCAGTCCCAGGCCGGCCATAATGGTCCGCCGAATTCTTTCAGGAAACAGATGTCCCAGATAACGCCCGACAAGGGTCCCCAGGATGATAGCGACGACGTTGACGATGGTGCCTTTTAAGATCATTGTTCTCCTGGTATTCAGTATCTCGATAAGAGCATCGGATTCCAAATTTCACATTCCAGATTCCAGATTCGAGATCAAAAAGCAGGCGTTTGTCACTGCGAGGCGATTGGTGACCGCGGCAGTCTCAACCAGATGAGATCGCTTCGCCAACCATACAGCTCGCGATGACGATCGCTTTTCTCAAATACCTCAACACTTCGTTACCTCGACACCTCGATACAGATCGCCGCCCATGCGCCCACTCTCCCCCATCAGTCCTTCCAACACGATTTCGGAAACCTTCTTATACCCCATTAAGTTGGGCTGTGCCACATTCATCCAGCTACATTACCGATCACTGATTACAAGATTTTCCTCCCTCTCGACCCTTCTGTAAAGAGGATACTCGAAAAACAGGAACGCTCCGCCGAGGACCCAGGCCGCGGGGATGGACACCGCCCGGGAGAGATACCCCAGACCTGTCTGTCCCACCACGCCTCCCATGTCCAGGAAAAGCCTTACCACAGAGTTCACAGAGGAGGCCGCAAGAGGCCCCTCCACAGAGGACCACAGAGAAAACCAGGGAAAGGATTTTGACAGGATTCACGGGATATACAGGATTTCTCCTTCTAATCAGGAAAAGCATTTAACGCAGAGGTCGCAGAGTTTTGTCACCAATCCGCAGTGTTCCGCAGAGTATTACTTGATAAATCCTAATTTCCCCTCACCTAACCTCTCCCACAGGGAGAGGGATTTCTACGAAATCAGGTGTTAAGATCCCTGCTGCCTGGGATTAAAGGCCACTTTTATCCCGGCACGCAGGATCTAACAACTTCCGGTGAGGGGATTGTTTTTCTCTGTGGCCCTCTGTGCATCGACCTGAAAGAGGTCGACTCTGTGAACTCTGTGGTAAAGAATTTTCTACTGGTTCCTTTCTTTTTCCCTCCTTTTACGTAACAGCGTGAAATATTTATTCCGCTGGAACTTTTCTGTTTATCCCGTCATTGGTGTTGTAGTGCAATAATTGGGAGAAAGCCTGTGAGAACTGCCAGATATAGTGTTATTGCCCTGTTGTCATTGCTTCTTCTGATGCCTTCATCCGCAACGGCAAGGGGCGAATTCAGGAACATTCAAGACACCCGCTTCAAGATCGATATCGGTTATATGGGGTCAAGGATTGATACATCCCTGCTCCTGAAGCCGCAAACAGGTCCTGTGGCCCTTTACCTGGACCTGGAGGATGATGTGGGTCTTGATTCTGTTAACAACGATTTCCGCATTGGCGCTTTTTACAGGATTGGAGACCGTCACCGGATCTATTTCCAGCATTTCCAGTTCAACAGGGGTTCGGAAAGAGTCATCGACAGAGTCATAGAGATCGGGGACAACGTCTGGGATATCGACGCTGTCCTGACAACGGATTCGAGAACTTCGCTTACAGAACTGGCCTATATGTACTCCCTGATCCAGGACGGAAAATTCGAACTGTCCGGCCTGGCAGGTTTTCACTGGTTACGGTATGAGAGCAATTTCGCCGGGGTGAATAACGGTAATGAATTCGTCACGGAAACAGCATCCCTGCAAGGCCCCCTCCCGGTTTTAGGAGTGGATATTTCCTACGCCGTCAACTCCCGCCTGAACCTGCTCTGGCGAACTGAACTGTTCGCGATCCAGATCGGGAAATACGGCGGGCGCCTTTCCTACCATAATATTGCCGCGGAGTATTACCTGTGGAGGAATATAGGGCTCGGCCTTGCATTCAACGATTTCAGCATAGATATAAAGGTCGATGGCGACAATAGGGTTGGTGAAATAGCGGCAGCCTTCAAAGGATTAATGCTCTATCTGACCGCGAGATTTTGAAAACCGGTGCGCGGGGCGACTCGTTTACCTCGACTGAATGAGATTGCCACGTCCCCTTCGATCCCGCCGACGGCGGGACGCAGGGTCCTCGCAATGACTTCGCTCTTTTTTGGATTTTGGATCTTGGATCTTGGATTGAGACATTTGGAATTCCTTACTTTAGACCGATCTAAAACGCTTCTCCGATCCTGAAATAAAAAGCGTTCGAGTTCCTGCCGACAGCAAAGTCCATACCGAGGTTGATCCGCTTTTTCCCGGAGACCATATACCTGAGCCCCCCTCCCACGCTGGGCAGCAGTTCGTCCCAGCTGAACTGATCAAACTCCGGCGCGATCGTGCCGACGCCCCCGAAGGCCACCATCCCCCAACGTTTCCAGAGCCGCGCCCGGTACTCCATCTGGGCGGTCAGCATGGCCTTGTCCCTGTACTGCCCTGCCACGTAACCCCTTAGGTTGTTGCCGAACCCGTACAGACACAGATCGTAGAAGGGGACATCGCCGTGGGCATAGCATCCGGACGCCCGAAACGCCAGGACCTGGCTGCTGGCTACCTGTTCAAAGTGATTGAAGGCAACATCTAAAGTCTGGTAGTTCACATCACTGCCAAGAGCCCGGGTGTCCACTATCGATGAGATCTCCAGATCATCTCCTTCGTAGGGATTGAACTCGTTGTCCGTGCTGTCCAGGTCCAGGACAAACCCCAGTCCGGAAGAGCGAAAGTCCAGCGGCTGTTCGGGAACGGGAACCAGCCCGCCGCTGGAGGTCTCTCCAGTGCTTTCAACCTTCATTTTCATCATTCTGTATCGGACTCCGAGATAGAGATTTTCTGAAACCCTGATGAGAAATTCGGGCCTCAAGCCGAAGCCGATCTCATCAAGGGTGATGTATTCCCCCCTCTGCCCTGCTTCGAACCCGATGCCGTAGAGAGGTACGTTGACATTGTAGTAACCGAAGACACCATCCAGCCGAAACCTGTCCCCCGAGAAAAAGGTCCTTTGCTGAGCGGCGAAGATATACCCATCACTGCCTGCCCAGAAAGCCCCCAGGGTCGTGTGGGAGGTTTGGGATTCCTCATCAGTGTCGTAATAGAACCTGGCACCGCCGCCGACAGCCCAACCCAGAGTGGGGTTGGAGAAAGCCAGGGGCATGAAGATAAACCCCTTCCCCCTCTGCCTGGTCAAAATGGTGTCCAGCTGGGTCAGGATCTCGATCTGATCCCCGAGATCCTCCATGTCATCGTCAACAGCATGGGCCGGCGAAACAAAAAGCAGCAGAAAGAGAAGCGTGATCAGGGAAACAGTGGCAATCTGGAATGTGCTCTGACACCAATCAAACATGCGTGAAAATAACATGAAATGAAGAGCCGAAGAAACCTAAGATCAAAACCTTTACCACAGAGGACACCCTTCGACAGGCTCAGGGCAGGCAGAGGCGCCACTTGCGGCGCTCCCACAGAGGGCCACAGAGGAAAATCTGGGGTTTGGGGTTTGGAAAATTCGCAGTCATTGCGCTTGTCCGCCATAGCTCCGGCGGAGCGACGGCGGGAGGAGTAAGGTTTAGGTACTTGTCTTCCCCCTCATCTGAGTTCAAGAGACCAGAGGACAGCGAGCTGAGGCCAGAAAAGGTCGAGGTTAAGAGTCGTTCAGAGCAAAGTTTAATTGCCTCGCATTAACTTTCGATGTGTGGACTCTCCTAACCCAGCGCCCTGAAAACACCCCGGTGCTTTATGCTATCTGGAATCAGTGACAGAAATATGCAATGGAAGGAGCAAAAGGGGTCTTTCGGGTTAAGCGCGAAGTGAAGCTGGTTTTCTGCGAAACCGAGCGATTAAGCCCGGAAGACCCCTCTTCCTAACGCTCCGCAAAAAAGACCTTCATTATTCATCAGTAGGGGTATTTTCACGAA
>QIEJ01000230.1 GCA_003228585.1 Pseudomonadota bacterium | reverse complement strand
CGCCACGGGGTCCCGTCGGAACAGGAAAAGTATTCCCTTCGAACCCTGCCCCTCTTCGGAGATCAGCTCTGTGCTTTTATGGAGGCAGCCAAGGCTTCAGGCTTCAACCCGCGGCTGCTCACCGACAGAGCCGGGAACACCTTCGGGGAGCTGAAGCTTTACTCGAGCCTCGAGGATGCCTTCCGTGAAAGGGACCAGTTAAAGAAGCTGTCCGAATATTACTCTCTCGTGATCAAAGCCAGGGGGGTCATGGAAATTCCGGCGGTGGTGCCCTAGATCCAGATTCCAGATTCCACATCAGGCAGAGATTGCGTCACGAACCAGACTGTTCGCAATGACAAGCGATTGTCACTGCGAGGTGATTTACGACCGAAGCAGTCTCAGATGACAGCCTCTGGAAAAAACCAATTTACCACAGGGTACACAGGGTGACACAGGGTTAAATCGAGGTTCTTGTGACAAGCATTTTGAAAACCAGAAAAAAGTTTACTCTGTGAAACTCTGTGGGGCAGCCTGAAAGGGGCTGCGCTGTGGTCCAGGCTTTTGCCGGGATTGCGTCACGAACCAGATGGCTCGCAATGACTGTCTCTTTTCCGGCTCGCAATGACAAGCGATTGTCACTGCGAGGAGCGTCGAGAAAAGACGAGGGCGACGCGGCAGTCCCAACTTTCCCGCCGATGCCGTGACTCCGTTAAGGCATTATCTCCCTGAACGTGTCTATGGAAAAATAGCGGTCGGTGGTTTGTGGCGGACGGACGCTGCTGGCATTGGCGACATGGACGAGGTAACGGATCCCGTATCGGGCCGCCGTATCCAGAACAGCCAGGGTGTCCTCCGCCAGGAGGGTTCTTGCCGGTTCAAAACCGATCATATCCCGCAGAGAATCCCAGCATCGAAGATCCTCTTTCGGGGCACCAAACTGATGGGCCGTATAGATCCCATGGAATTTCCCCGCCAGGGATGTTTTCTCCATCTTGAGGTCGAGGGTCTTGCCGTGGGCGTTGGTCACCAGATAGACCTTCTTGCCGGCATTCCGAATACCATCGAGAAACTCGAGAGCGTAAGGGTGGACTGCTATGAGATGGTCCACCTGCCTCTTGAGAGCTGGTATATCCAGCCCAAGCTCACGCGACCAGAAATCCAGATCGGTCCAGTTGAGAGTTCCCTCCATGGATCGGTAGTGTTTGAGGAGTCTTTCGGATGCCTCTTCATCGCTTATCCCGTGAGTCCTGGCATACTGGCGGGGAACATATTCCTCCCAGAAGTGGTCGTCGAAATGCTTGTCCAGCAGGGTGCCGTCCATGTCCAGGAGAACGACGTCGATAAGGTCCCATTGCGGCGGGGTGTTTCCTGTCAGGGGGTTATTCACAACCCTGCTCCTGCGGCCTGGCCGCGCCTGGCACGATTCCAAGGTACCCGGCGAGGGCCCATAACGTCCCAAGGAAGAGGATGACAGACCCTGCGATTACGAACCATACACCGGGATCACGATGGACCCGGAACAGGCCATGGGTCGATTCCGTCAACTGCCCAAGGGTCAGCCTGCTCCCCGCTATGTCCGCCCTGTCATTCATACCGGGCGCAGGGGACAGATAGGCTGAACCCATCACCCGCCCGCTCAGGTCCTTCATGACAATCAGCAGCCCGGGTCCAAGGACGTTCCCCCTCCTTTCACCGCGTTGAAGGATCCCCCCTATTTCCAGTACCCTGTTATTGCCCAGGGAAGCTGTCTGGCCAATAACGAGGCGGACAGCACCGGCCCCGCTGGCTCCCAGAACACCGCCCACGATTCCGGCGCCGTAGTCCTCCGGAGGATATATCACCGTCCTGCCCCAGATGAGAGGATGATTGGTCCGAACCTTCCCCGTGGAAACCTCAACACCATCCACGAAGACCTGGATACTGCTGATTGTGTCCAGGGGTCTGCCTTCCGGTGATCTTACAACCGCAAGATCCTCAAGTTTCAGAGAGATCCCCATGCCAGGTACAGTGACACTTTCACCCTGGGGGAGCCTCACCTGCTGCCTTGATCCCAGAGCGCTCCCTAATACGAATCCGGCGAAGATCAGAAGAAATCCGAGATGGACGAGGAACTCTCCCAACCCCTTGAGACCTTTTCTCCTGCGCAGAAACCAGTTGATGGTGCACAACAGGAGACTGATGATCATCAGATAGGAGAGCCCCACCAGGATATAGATCCACAAAGAGAGGGGGAAGGTCCCGGGAGCAACCTGCTCAAGCCACAGGTTGAAAGGGTAGGAGTCCATCTTGATCCAGAACTGAGGGTCGTTGAAGTAGGCCACTATGGACCCGGCCCCCAGGTCGAGGCACCAGAGGATCGTCAGAACCACGAAGGTGACCGGCGAGGTAGCCACTCTCCAGATCAGACTCAGAGATTTCTCAGCTGACACCATCAGTACGGAACCCCCTCTCACAACAGCGGGTGTGAGGTTTTAAACAGCAGACCCAGGCCCAGATAGGTGAACAGAACAAGGATGAAGCCGGCTACTGCCAGAGCATTGACAGGCCATCCCTGCCACCCCGGGCGGTTACGGACGTGCAGAACCCCGGAGTAGTAGAACCACAGGATCCACGACCACAGTCCTTTTATCCTCCAGGTCCAGTAAGACCCCCAGGTCAGGTACGCCCACAGGCTCCCGGTGATCATGGCCCAGGTAAAAAGGATATAACCGAAGTAGATACACTCATCCAGCATCCGCCTCTCAGCGGCCAGAGGAGAACCGCTGATCCGGAACGTTCTGTATATTGCCAGCAGAGCCGCCACCCCGAACAATCCGTA
>QIEJ01000159.1 GCA_003228585.1 Pseudomonadota bacterium | reverse complement strand
TATCCAGGAGACAGTTTCTCTTTCTGAGTTCCCTGTCGGCCGCCTCTCTTTATCCGGGTTGTGCCTTCAATCCGGTAACGGGTAAAAAACAGCTCATGCTTGTCTCCGAAAGTGAGGAGATACAGCTCGATCGCGAGAACTCCCCTCATCAGTTCTCCTCTGACTACGGAGCTTCACAGGACAAATCACTTCAGAGCTACATTGCTTCAGTGGGAAAACCCATTGCCGCTGGTACCCATCGGCCGAACATGCCCTACCGCTTCGTCATCGTAAATGCCTCTTACATAAATGCCTACACTTTTCCCGGCGGCAGCATGGGGATCACCAGAGGCATCCTGCTCGACCTGGATAGTGAGGCGGAACTTTCGTCCCTCATCGGACACGAGTTGGGTCACGTCAATGCGAGACACACAGCCCAGCGCATGACCAAAAGTGTCCTGGCGTCCCTTGCAGTCGCAGGCGTTACGGCTTACACAGGATCCGAATACGAGAAATATCAGGAGATTGCGGCCGGTCTTGGAAGTATCGCCGCTGGCGCCCTGCTGGCCCATTACAGCCGAGATAACGAGAGGGAGGCTGATTCCCTGGGAATGGATTACATGGTCAAGGCAGGATACAACCCGGGCGGACAGGCTGACCTGATGGATATGCTTCGGAGTTTATCAAGAAAAAAACCCAATGCCATTGAGATGATGTTCGCCACCCATCCAATGGGTGAAGAGCGATATCAATCGAGTTTGAGCAGGATCGCCTCCCTGCCGGACCAGACAAAGGCCCTACCCTACCACAGGGAGCGCTACATGGATAACACGGCCGGTCTGAGGGCAATAGCAAAAGCCATCGATGAGATGCAGAACGGCGACAAGCTCATGATGGGTAAAAAGTTCGGTGAGGCAAAAACACATTACGGTGAAGCGCTACGGATCGCTCCCGATGACTACGCGGCTCTGCTCATGATGGCCAAGTGCCAGTTTGCCCTGGAGGAATATTCCCTGGCCCGGCGCTACGCTGAGGATGCCGTTAACGTCTATCCTGAGGAGGCTCAGGCTCTCCATGTTCTCGGTATAGCCAACATCAAGCTGAAAAAATACGACGAAGCCTTCAACAATTTCGAACGCTACGAGCAGATCCTGCCAGGCAATCCCAACACGGTCTTCTTCAAGGGGCTTTCTCTTGAGAAGATGGGGAAAAAGGACACGGCCGCCAATGAATATATCCGTTACCTGAACGAAGTCCAGTCGGGGCAGTACGCTGAGTACGCGTACAAACGGCTGGTGGAGTGGGGGTTTGTGAAATAGTGTCTGGAATAAGACCTGGACTTAGACTTGGTATGGGGCTCACTTGGCGTCCTTGGCGGTAAAACCGGAATGTTCCACCGCAAAGGTCGCGAAGGAAAGCGCATTCACAGCCGCCTAGCCGGTGCCAGCTTCATCCAATATGGCATTGAAGGTAGCGCTGGGGCGCATGGCCTTTGACGTCACTTCAGGATCAGGATGATAGTAGCCGCCGATGTCCTGGGGAGACCCCTGAACACCGATGAGCTCATCAACTATCCTCGTCTCGTTTTCTTCCAACTCCTTCGCCAGCTTCGCAAAGCGTGTCTTGAGTTCCTTGTCCCCGGCCTGCTCGGCTATCGCCTGCGCCCAGTAAAGGGCGAAGTAGAAGTGGCTTCCGCGGTTATCGATCCCGCCGAGCTTGCGAGTGGGCGCCTTGTTGTTTTCCAGGAACGCGGCGTTCGCCTGATCAAGTGACCTGGTCAGCTCCCTGGCTTTCTCATTGCCGGTGACATTCCCCAGGTGTCTCAACGATTCCGCGAAGGCCAGGAATTCTCCGATGGAATCCCACCGGAGATAATTTTCCGCAAGAAACTGCTGGATATGCTTGGGCGCGGAGCCGCCGGCACCGGTTTCGAAGAGACCGCCCCCGTCCATAAGAGGCACGATAGAGAGCATCTTCGCACTGGTGTTCAGCTCAAGGATCGGGAAGAGATCTGTGTTGTAGTCTCGAAGGACATTGCCTGTCACTGAAATGGTATCCTTCCCTTCCCTCATCCTCTCGACGGTGAATTGCGCCGCTTCGGCCACGGGCATGGTGTGGAATTCCAGGCTGTCCGTATCGTGATCCTTAAGGTATAGTTCGACCTTTTTTATGATCTGGGCGTCGTGTGCCCTGTCCTTATCCAGCCAGAATACCGCCGGCATCCCGGTGGCCCGGGCTCTTGTTACAGCCAGTTTTACCCAGTCCCGTATGGGCGCGTCCTTTACGGTGCAGGAGCGCCAGACATCCCCTTCTTCCACTTCGCTGTCGAGGATCGTGTTCCCGGCAGCGTCGACTATACGGATGGTTCCCTTGCCGGGGCACTCAAATGTCTTGTCGTGTGAACCGTACTCCTCCGCTTTTTGCGCCATAAGGCCGACGTTCGGCACGGTTCCCATGGTCGTCGGATCATAGGCGCCATGTTTTTTGCAGTCTTCGACCACTACATTGTAAAGGCCCGCATAGCTCTGGTCGGGGATGACCGCCTTTGCATCGCAAGTCTTGCCGTCAGGACCCCACATCTTCCCGCCATCGCGTATCATGGGGGGCATGGATGCATCGATGATGATATCGCTGGGCACATGCAGGTTCGTGATCCCCCTGTCCGAGTCCACCATGGCTATATCGGGGCGCTTCTTATATACCTCCTGGATGTCCGCTTCGATCTCGGCCCTTTTCTCTTCGGGCAGCCTCTCTAACTTCGCGTACAGATCGCCCAGGCCGTTGTTGAAATCGACATTGAGCTCCGCAATAGTATCGGCATGCTTTTCGATGGCCTCCCGGTAATA
>QIEJ01000126.1 GCA_003228585.1 Pseudomonadota bacterium | reverse complement strand
GGCCAGATACCTAACAATTAACTTTAATAATAGGCCCGCTATGTGATCATGATGATGAGATTGCCACTCGCCTTCGCTTTGGGAGCTTCAGTCTTTGTTCTTCGAACTGCGCCGTGACAAGTCGGTGGACAAGCGCAATGACTGCGAAGTAACGTCTCTCAAAGAATTTAACTCCAGAGCGTCGTTCGGAGCAAAGAGGAATGAAGCCTGATTTTGAGAGAACTGGGTGAGAGACACTTTGACTCCGAACGACGCTACGGTTTTCTTTTTCCCCCTCACCTCTGTCCTCTCCCGCCGGGGGAGAGGATGTAAAATCCTGTCAATCCTGTCAATCCTGTCAAAATGATTTTCCTCTGTGACTCGACCTGAGAGAGGTCGTCTCTGTGTACTGTGTTAAAGGTATTCTTCTGTCTTCTGACTCCTGGCTCCTGGATTCTTCAGTCCGCTAACATCAGTCTCAAAACATACTGCAAGATCCCTCCGTGCCGATAATATTCGAGGTCAATTTCGCTGTCCAGGCGGGCCACAGCAGTGAAAGCAGTCTTTTTCCCGCCATCCCCATAGACCGTAACGGTGACTGTACCTTCAGGCCTGATTCCCTCGATCCCTTCAATATCCAGTGTCTCCCGGCCGGTCAGGCCCAGTGACCCGGCGCCGGCACCCGGCTCGAACTGAAGAGGCAAAACCCCCATGCCTACAAGGTTGCCGCGATGGATGCGTTCATAGGACTCGGCGATAACCGCCCTGACACCCAGGAGGAGGGTCCCCTTGGCCGCCCAGTCACGGGAACTTCCCGCCCCGTACTCCCTGCCGCCGATGACCACCAGCGGCACGTTCTGGTCCCGGTACTTCATGGCCGCCTCGTAGATGGTCATCAGTTCGCCATCAGGCACGTGCAGGGTCCATCCCCCCTCCCTGTCCACCATGAGGTTGCGGATCCGGATGTTGCCGAAGGTGCCCCTCAGGAGCACCTCGTGGTTGCCGCGCCTGGAGCCGAAACTGTTGAAATCGGCCTTGTCGATGCCGAGCCCGGTCAGGTACCGGCCCGCCGGGCTGTCCTCCGGGATCGCCCCCGCCGGGGAGATGTGGTCCGTCGTCAGGGTGTCGCCGAATACTCCCAGGATTTTCGCGCCTGCCATATTGGTCAGCGGAGGCGGTTCGTCCTGCATATCCCTGAAGAATGGCGGTTCCTGGATGTAGGTCGAATCCGGATCCCAGGCATACAGCCCACCTTCCGGAACGGACAAGGTCTTCCATGATTCATCGCCTTCGAAAACCCGGGCGTAGTCGCTGCGGAACATTTCAGGGTCAAGGGATGAGGAGATGGCTTCGTCGATCTCCTTCCTGGACGGCCAGATATCCTTCAGGTAGACAGGATCACCATTGGGGTCATGGGAGACGGGTTCATTGACGAGATCGATGTTGACGGAACCAGCCAGGGCATAGGCCACCACCAGGACAGGGGAGGCCAGGTAGTTCGCCCTGACATGAGGGTTGATGCGCGCCTCGTAATTCCGGTTCCCGCTGAGAACGGCGGCTGTGATCAGCTGGTTGTCCTCGATGGCCTTCGTGATGGGTTCGGCAAGCGGCCCGCTGTTGCCGATGCATGTGGTGCAGCCGTAGCCGACAACGTGAAAGCCGAGGGCCTCGAGAGACGGCATGAGGCCGGCCCTGTCAAGGTAATCGGTAACCACCCGGGAACCGGGGGCCATGCTCGTTTTAACCCAGGGTTTGGGGTGCAGTCCCCTTTCAACGGCGTTGCGGGCGAGCAGGCCGGCTCCGATCATGACCGATGGGTTTGACGTGTTGGTGCAGCTTGTTATAGCGGCGATGACGACTGAGCCGTCACTGATCGTGACCCTGTCGACATCGAGATCGAAATCCACGCAACGGTACACCCCTCTCGGCTCAGCAGGACTGGCGCACGATTCGGGTGTCATGGTGGAGGATCCCCCTTCATCGGCCCAGCATCCGGTGTCCTGATAGTCATCAACATCGGATTCTACGCCGGCAGTGAGGATATCCGGTAACAGATCCAGAAAGGACCTCTTCATGTCGCCCAGATCAATGCGCTCATGGGGTTTCCGTGGGCCGGCCAGTGATGGTTTGATATCGTCCAGGTTGACCTCGTAAACAGCGGAGTACTCCGGTTCAGCCGTGTTCCCGGAGTGAAAGAGGTTTTGTGCCGCCGTATAGGACTTGACCAGCTCAACCAACTCCGGTGGACGCCCGGTCGCAGTGAGGTAGCGCAGGGTCTCAACGTCAACCGGGAAGAAGGTCATGGTCGCGCCGTATTCCGGGGACATGTTAGAAATAGTGGCTCTGTCCGGGAGTGTGAGGGAAACCAGGCCGGGACCGAAGAACTCCACGAATTTTCCAACCACGCCCTTTTCCCGGAGCATCTCGGTGATCTTCAGGACGAGGTCGGTGGCCGTCGAACCCTCAGGAAGGCTCCCGACAACTTTCATCCCCACCACATCCGGGATGAGCATGTGATAGGGCTGGCCCAGGAGGACAGCCTCGGCCTCGATGCCGCCGACACCCCACCCCAGGATTCCCAGTCCGTTGATCATAGGCGTGTGAGAGTCGGTTCCCACAAGGGTGTCGGGAAAAGCGACCAGCTCACCGTTGATCCGGCTTGATTGGACTACCTTCCCCAGATATTCCAGATTCACCTGGTGGACGATCCCTGTCCCCGGGGGGACGACGCACAGGTCCTCGAAGGCTTTCTGCCCCCAGCGGAGCATGGTGTACCGTTCCCGGTTCCGTTCCATCTCCTTGTCGACGTTGTACCTGAAGGCTTCGGTTGATCCGAAGTGGTCCACCTGCACCGAGTGGTCGATGACAAGATCAGCTGGAACACCTGGGTTGA
>QIEJ01000078.1 GCA_003228585.1 Pseudomonadota bacterium | reverse complement strand
AACCTGACGCGTACATCATCAGGGCGGACCGAACCTGCCTGGCGTTGGCAACAGCCGTTTTCAGAACGACCTCCTCCTTTTGATTGTACATACGCTCGACAGGCTGGATCACCTCCTCATCGATTGTCTTCCCGCACCCGAGAGGAAGAAAAAGAATGATGAACAGGCTACACAGAAAGAACGTTTTAAATAGTTTCATCGGTTTTGAAGGGTTTGATCTGTCCCAGAAACCAGAAACCAGAAACTGGGAAAATTAAATCCGAAATTATATCTCCGATTTAATTTTTTCCAGCTGCTCCTGTGCTTCGGTAAAGGAGGGATTGATCTTCAGCGCTTCGCGGAAGTCGGCCTCGGCTCGGTCCGTTTGCCCTAGGGCGATATATGTTTCACCTCTCAACAGGATAGCGTCGGCGAATTCGGGGTGCTTCCCCAGAACGGCTTCCAATTCTTCCAGGGCTTTGGAAGGGTCGTTGTTGGCCAGGTACACCTTGGCCAGATCAAGCCTGGCTGCTACCAGGTCCGGATTCAGGGTCAGGGCTCTTTTCAGTTCCAGACTGGCGTCCTCGAGCCTGCCCATTTCACTGTAAGCGTGCCCAAGGAGCGCTGCCAGATCCGGCCACTGGGGATTTTTCACTATCTGGCGCTGGAGCAGGCGAGCCGCATCCGAGTAAAGACCTTCCTTTAACATTGCCGATGCGAAGGCGATCTCACTTCTGCTCACTCCCGGATCGTCCTCAAGATCAATGTTCCTCTGAGCCTTCAGTACCCATATCAGTACGATGGCAAACGCGGCGAAAAGGGCTGCGGGCACCAGGAGTTTGGCCAGATAGTCTCTACTGAAAATATTTGAGAATCCGCTCTCTTCGGTATCGCTGGAACCAGGTCCGATGGGAATTCCAAATTGGGCCATCAACTGGGTTATTTCCTTGTCAACCGGCTCAGGAGGCAGAAGATCGGAGATGGAGAAGGATACGAGCTCGCTCCGGTAGTGGTTGTTCTCCATGGCGACAAATCCGACGCCCGGGGTATACCAGATAAAGCCCTGGTATATGGGATCTGTCACCGGTCTATAGGCTATCTTATAGGTGCCAGGATAAGTGCCGGCGGGTACGGTGTAGGTCTCCTCGGACTGAACCGTAAAGGAAAGAGGGGGGTCTCCCCAGGGAGATATCCATGTCTCCCCGACACTGGGGCTGACCTTAAGTAACAGGGTAGGCCAGACGATCTCCCGACCCTCCCCTGCTCCGGGCAGGCCGTCAAAACGGTAAATTTCATCACGTGTCCGTAGAAAGTAGGAGGGATATTCGTCATTGTGGACAACCTCTACAACGGGGATTCCTTTTACGTTGATTATGCGTGTGATGGAAACAGTTTCCGTATCACCTTCGAGAATGTTGTACACCCAGTGACTCCCGGGGTTGAGTGGAAATCCCTTGCCGGATTGGGTGGACGCCACCGCCGGTAATGAGATCAGGTGTAAGGCAAGAATCGCCAGAATGGTTGTGATGTGTTTGCGGACCATATATTCTTTCTCCCCAGAATGGTTTAACATAGATAAAAGGCGATATCAAAGCCTGTTCCTGCGTAGCTCAAAAAGCCAGGCAGGAACAGGCTTTTACTAAGGGTTGAATGCGTTCCATTAAGCGAAAAACACAGGAACATCAAATGCGTATCATTATCGATGGTTACAATCTTATCAGGCGTATTCCGGAACTGGCCAGTCTCGAAAGCGTTGATCTCGAGGAAGGGAGAAAGTATCTCATCCAGGAGCTTTCCGGCTACAGGGCCGGGAAGGGCCACCGTGTTACAGTTGTCTTCGACGGAGCCGGTTCCATCCATCTGGGCGAAGGACGAGAGAAGGAGAGAGGAGTCGCAGTCATCTACTCCAGGCAGGGCCACTCGGCGGACGACGTCATCGCGAAAATGTGCCGTGATGGTGGAGCGGATCTGGTGGTAACCGGCGACAGAGATCTGATGGACCGCGCAGACAGAGCCAACGTGCCGTCAGTGGTTCCTGATCTGTTCTGGGCAAAGGTGGAAGAGGAGAAGATCAGGCGCCTGAAAGGATTAGAATCTGAGGATGAAGATGAGGATGATGAGGTCCGTCGTCCGGGAAAGAAACTTTCCAGGAAAGCCCGCAAAGCCCGCAATCGAGTGTTAAAACTTTGAGTGCTTATCTCGTTACAGTAAAAGCGGCAACAGCTTTTAACACAGAGGTCCACAGGGGAAAATCAGGGTTTTAGGGTTAACCTGAGTCCGTGAACGAACCCGCCTCACGGAAGTTAAAAGCCTTAACTCTGTGGCCCTCTGTGGGAGCGCCTCAGGTGGCGCCTCTGTGATCTCTGTGGTGAAGCTTTTATCTTGATGAGGGTTCAGATTTAAAGGAGACTCGCTTTTCAGTGCCGTTGGCCAGCTTTTTGATGTTCTCCCGGTGAAGCACGATCAGGAGAAGGGCCGCCGCCAGGCAGAAAAGGACCAGACCTTTACCTCCCCTCAGGACTAAGGCATAGACAGGGCTTATAGCGGCCGCCACCAGAGCTCCGGCCGACGAGTAACGTGTGACCGCCACCACAACTATCCAGGTTATCAGACAAAGGCCTGCCAGGACAGGACTCAGCGCAACGAGTGTCCCCACCGTCGTGGCGACGCCCTTCCCTCCGTGGAACTTCAAAAATATGGAAAAATCATGACCCAGAATGGCTACTCCCGCCACAAGGAAGATGGCGGGGGATCCTGGCGAAAGGACCGCCCCGGCAATGAGGACCGGCAGCAGGCCCTTGAGAACATCGCCGGCCAGGGTGAGGATGGCGGCTTTTTTGCCCAGGGTGCGAAGGACATTGGTCGCTCCGATGTTCCCCGAGCCTTGCGACCTCGGATCGATCCCTCCAATGA
>QIEJ01000047.1 GCA_003228585.1 Pseudomonadota bacterium | reverse complement strand
CGAAGAGACCGGTGAAAACCACAGGGAACCATAAAAACAGTTCCAGGTTTCATGTTTCAGGATTCATGTTTCTCATCCAAAATCCAAGATCTGGACTCGAAATTCCAGATTTCAGATTCCAAATTCCAGATCTGAATCCAAAATCCAAGATCCAAGATCCAAAAAATAAGCGCTTGTCACCGCAGTTCCCGGGAAACACAACGTCAAGAGACGTTCGGAGCAAAGACGAACCCTTCGACAAGCTCAGGGCAGGCGAACCCTTGCTTTCCGGGTGCGAGAGGCTTTGACTGCGAACGTCTCTGGCGGTTATAACTTCTCTCGGGATTGCTTCTACTTTTCACCTCAAACCATTAACATTTCTAAAATCAGGCTATATTCCGCTTTGTTACTATAGATAATTTCAGGAGTTTCTTATGCCGTCATAAAGGAGCAGGGCTTGACCGAAACACCAGCACAGGGACCCGGTTCCATCAGAAAAATGTTCTCCAGAATAGCCGGGCGATACGATCTGCTCAACCGGCTTCTCAGTTTTGGAGTGGACACCCGATGGAGGAAGGAATTGGCAGAGGAGGTTCACATCCGGGGCGAGGCTCCCATCCTCGACCTCGCCACAGGAACTGCCGATGTCGCTCTGACCCTGGGAAACAACCTGCCGGGCAGTCAAAAGATCGTCGGTGCAGACTTCGCCATCCCCATGCTTCACCTGGCATCGGAAAAGATCCAACGGCAAGGGGGAGACAAGATCCTGCTTTGTGCCGGAGATGCCCTGGCTCTCCCTTTTCGCGACGCTTCTTTCGGAGCCGTTACCATCGCATTCGGCCTGCGAAATCTGCCAGACCGGGCGGCAGGACTCGGGGAGATGCTGCGCGTGCTGACGCCCGGGGGAAAGGTCATCATCCTGGAGTTCTCACGCATGGAGCACAGGCTTCTGGGCCCCTTTTTCCGATTCTATTTCCACTATGTTCTCCCTATTCTCGGTGGTATCATATCGGGAAGCTTCGGCGCCTACCGTTATTTGCCCAGTTCTGTTGATGATTTTCCCAATCCCGTTGAACTGGGCCGGGAGATGAACAAGGCTGGTTTCGCAAATGTGCGGTACCGCACCCTTTCTTTGGGAATTGCCTGCCTGCACACTGGCCAGAGATCAAACTGATGGAAAGGAATTGCCGAAATGGCCTATAGAAACCTGAAGGAGTTTATCAGCGATCTCGAGGAAAAGGGCCAACTCCACCGGGTCACCGTTGAGGTAGATCGAAATCTGGAGTTGGCTCAGATAGTGGACGTCCTCTCCAAATCGGGCGGACCGGCAGTCCTGTTTGAGAATGTCAAGGGTTCGCCCTACCCTGTCCTCATGAACGCCTTCGGTTCTGACAAACGGATGTGCATGGCCCTGGGAACCGGTTCGCTCAGCGACATCGGGGACAGGGTCGAAGCCCTGATGGAGATGGAGATGTCCGAGGGGATTATCGGGAAGCTCAAGGCGCTCCCCAAGCTCAAGGCCCTGGCCGATTATATGCCAAAAAGGGTAAAGTCCGGACCTGTCAAGGAAGTTATTGAAAGAGAGAACCCCTCTTTAAAGGACGTGCCCGTCCTGAAAACCTGGCCAGGCGATGGAGGACCTTTTATTACCCTCCCCCTCGTTTTCACCAAGGATCCGGTTACCGGTGAGAGAAACACCGGCATGTATCGCATGCAGGTTTACGATGACAGAACGACAGGAATGCACTGGCACCTTCATAAACACGGGGCCAAGCACTTCCGGGAGGCGCGAAAACTGGGCACACGTCTCGAAGTTGCCGTTGCTCTTGGAGGGGATCCAGCTACCATCTACTCTGCAACCGCGCCTCTGCCGGACGGCGTCGACGAGATGTTCTTCGCAGGATTCCTGAGGAAAAAACCCGTGGAACTGGTCAAGTGCGAGACAGTGGATCTGGAGGTGCCGGCCCAGGCTGAATTTATCCTCGAGGGCTACGTAGACCCAACCGAGATGAGAAGCGAGGGTCCTTTCGGCGACCACACCGGATACTACTCCCTTGCCGATGACTATCCGGTCTTTAACATAACCTGCATCACCCGCAGACGGGAGCCCATCTATCCAGCCACCGTCGTTGGCAAACCTCCCATGGAGGACTGCTTCATGGCCAAGGCCACTGAGCGGATTTTCCTTCCCATGCTCAAGAGGATCGTTCCGGAAATCGTGGACATAAACCTGCCCATTGAGGGGATCTTCCACAATCTGGCATTCGTTTCCATCGACAAACGCTATCCTGGTCAGGCATTCAAGATCATGAACACATTGTGGGGAACGGGCCAGATGATGTTCACGAAGATCATCGTGGTGCTCGATGCGCAAGTGAACGTTCAGGACACCTCGGAGGTCCTGTGGAGACTCGGCAACAACGTGGACCCCTCGAGGGACATTCTTTTCACCCGCGGCCCCCTGGATGTTCTGGACCATTCCAGCCCCATGCCCAATTTCGGGTCCAAGTTCGGTATCGACGCAACCAGGAAGGGTATCGGCGACGGTCATCCCAGAGAGTGGCCGGATGACATCGACATGGATGAAAAGGTTGTCAGACTGGTGGAGCAGCGGTGGAAGGAGTACGGTTTTTGATGGCTTCGTCCCTCCCACGGAGAACGTGGGATAAGATGACGGTCCTGCTGGAACTGGTCAAATTCTCTCATACCCTGTTCGCCCTGCCCTTTGCCCTTGCGGGAGCACTGCTGGCAGGTAAACCCTGGCCTTCAGCCGGGCAATTTTTCTGGATCCTTATTGCCATGGTGGGAGCGAGGACCGGGGCCATGGCCTTCAACCGCCTGGTAGACGAGAAGCTGGATTCTCACAATCCGAGGACCAGCGGACGGCCGCTCACCTCCGGCAGGGTCGGCCGGAGAGAGGTCATCATCCTGTTTGTATTTTCCTTCGCCCTGCTTTCCTATGCAGCCTATCGTTTGAATCCCCTGTGTTTCGCCTTGAGCCCTTTGGCGATAGCCTGGGTTTGTTTTTATTCCTACACCAAGAGATTTTCCTGGGGCTCACATTTCGTCCTGGGCTTTTCCCTGGCTCTGGCTCCGGTTGGCGCATGGCTGGCTGTTCGCGGATCTTTTGGCGCAGTTCCCATTATCCTCGGTCTGGCCGTGCTGACATGGGTCGCGGGCTTCGACATTCTCTACGCCCTTCAGGACATGGAGTTTGACCGGGAAAAAGGTCTTTACTCCATCCCCGCCGCCTTCGGCATCAGGTATTCCCTCTTCTTCTCCCG
>QIEJ01000005.1 GCA_003228585.1 Pseudomonadota bacterium | reverse complement strand
CCGTCCCTGACCGCGTCAACGCCGGGTATGGAACGCCACTGCTCCAGGATCCTGCCGGCTGCGGCTTCGTCGTCCATATCCGGCACCATCTCGAGAATGATCTGCGGATTGAGACGGGCTACCCCTTCCGCCGAAACGGCGGGGAATTTGAGGGTAGTGCGATCGTAGGCGTTCACCCCGCCAGCCATGGTGATAAGCTCATCGTAGAACCCGTCTTTTCCGGACACGTAAACATCGCCGGCAACGTCCGTCTCCATATTCCTTCCCACAGCGACCATGACTCGCGGGCGCTCCAGCCCTTCTGTGAGCCTGCTAATGCGCTCGATCCTCATCCTCAGATCAGCCACGATCTCATTCGCCCTGGTCACGGATCCTGTTTTGCGCGCGATCTCCCCGATGGATCTCAGAATCCCGTCCACGCTGCTGTGGTCGACGGTGAGGGTCTCGATATCGAGCCGAGCCAGGTAATCCCTTGGCTGCTCATGCTCCTTGAGAAGGATGACGAGATCGGGCTCGGCGGTCAGGACCGCCTCATAGTTCACGTCAAAATATCCCCCTACCTTGATCTTCCCGGCAGCTTCAGGGGGGTAGTCACAGTAACGGGTCACACCTGCGACCCTGTCACCCAGTCCCAGGGCGAAAAGTACCTCGGTGATACTCGGAGCAAGGGAGATGATACGGGAGTATCCGCTGTCCACACGGTTTTCCTCACCAACCCGAACCGTATTTCCCCGGTCCTGAACGTGACGACTTGTTCTCCACAATCCGAGAAGGATTACGAAGCAGATAAGTGTTATTACTGCCACTGTCACCTGAATCCGGCGTTCAGTTATCCTCGTCCTCGATCCTGAACGTGTAGGCGATCTTCCTGATCGACTCCACAGCGACACCGCTCCTTCGAGCCGGGCCGAAAACTGCCTTTTTCAAGGCATCTGAGGCCGCGCGATCCAGCCTGACAAATCCGCTGGTATCGGCGACGGAGATCTTTCCCGGTCTTCCGTCGGCCCCGATGGCCACGGACAACACTACGGTACCCTCCTGGCCACGTCTGCGGCACACCCGCGGGTAGGACGGTTCGGGAAGACTCACCGTCACCGCGGGAATAAATCGATCACTCTGGCCATTGAGGCTGCCTGATGAGAGAATCCCCGGGGTTAAATCCCCACCGGCAAAAGCGAGCATAGTTTCAGCAGGCGGACCGGCAGGCACTGTATCCTGAGCCTGATCTCCTTCAGGGGTTCCGGCATGCCGCACAGGTTGTGTCGAGCTGCCCGGGGGGCGGGCAACGGCTTCCTCCGTCATTCGGATATCTTCCTTCTCCGATTCGCTGGATTGTTTCCTTGCCGTATTTTTTTCATTCGGTGTCCGGTCCGCAATCCCTGAATCCGTTTCCTGAACACCCCGGGTCACCTCAGGCTCGACCGTTACAGGTGTCTTCGTCCCTGCAGACGACGAACCCGGCGCTGCATCCCACGAGCCGGATTCCAGGGAGACAACTATGATCCGGGAGGCCTGCTGTGCCTTATAGCTGTTCAGGGAGGATGGAAATAAAAACGCGAGAAGGGCGAGGTGAAAGAGCAGGGAACCGCCAAGGGACAGGTAAAATCCCTTGTTGACCGAGTCCTTGCATCTGCCTGCAATCCGCGTTTCGACTATTGAATCCATTCAGATAGCTGCCCTTATACCCAGGTAGCCGGAGATCCCGGGTGTACCGTAACCGAGGACCTCCTGATACTGCTCGTCGAGGAGGTTCTGGACTCTTCCGTGGATCTTAAGCCACTTTGTAACGGTCAGCGACCCGGCGAGATTCAGGAGCGTATAACTGTCCAGCTGGACTCTGGAGAAGGTTGAGAAATCAATGTCATCTCGCTCACCCACGTACAGCGCTTCCAGGTTGAGATCAGCCTTTCCCCCAAAACTGTAGTTCAGCCCCAGGGACGCCTTGTCTTCGGGGATTCGCAGAAGAGGCTCCCCGTTGTCGTCCTCGGTTCTGGTCAGAGTATAGCTGGCCAGGCAGGTCATGGCCTTCGTCAGCTTCGAATCAAGGTAGAGTTCCCAACCATCCGTCCGGGCCACGGCTGTGTTCTCGAAGCCGGTGGGCTGCCATGAAATGAGGTTTTCGTACTCCGTCATGAAGTATGCCGCGCCCAGGACAGTTCGGTCCCGGGAGAAAGACTTGTCCAGTCCAACGTCCCACCCCTTGTTCGTCTCCGGCGCGAGATCCGGGTTGCCGTCCGTCCCGGAATAGAGCTGAAAAAGGGTTGGTGCGTTAAAGCCCGTTCCGTAGCTGCCCCGGAGCTTAAGGCCGGTATTTCCGATCAGCCAGGCAGGGGCCACGCGCCAGGTGATCTTGGAACCTAAATCCCGATAACCGTCCCAACGAACGCCCAGAGTCGCGAAGAAGGTGTCATCGACGTTGATCCTGTCCTGCGCGAAGATCCCTGTCTCGCGTGAGGACTCGTCAACGAAATCGGATGTCTGGAAGAAACCATCATCGTACTCGGACTCGAAGGTTCCCCACTCCTTTTCCATCTCCACTCCCAGGGTGAGGGTGTTGGATCTGCTCAGGTACAGGTTGTTCTGCCAGTCGGCCTTAAGGCTCCTGCCGTCTGACGAGAAAGTTGAGCTGATAGAGTTCAACGGATCCGGCTGATTGTCGAAGGCCTTCTGGTGTTTGCCCGTGGAGATCCCCACAATGGCCTCCCAGAGGTCGTTGGCCAGAAGAAATGTTCCCTGAGTTCGGAAGAGTATCTGATTGGTCTCGAGCTTCGCGTTGGGGTCGTCAGCGAAAACGAACAACTCGTTATAGTCGTCGGCCTGGGTTTCCGTGTCCCACCCCCGAAGGACGAAATCCAGATCAGAGCTCTCGCTCAGGGCTATACCCACCCTGCCGGATACGGTGGTGTTGGTGTATCCGTCTCTCTCGGTATTTCCGTCCCTCTCATCGGCTGCGGAGATCCCGTCCGACTCGAGACGCGACAAAGAGAGTGAATAGTCGACTGCTCTGCCGGCGCCGCTGACCGAAGCGCTTGCCCGCCTGGAGTTGAAAGAGCCCCCCTCGGCAGACAGGCTGAAGCGGGGCTTACCCTTGCCCTTCCTGGTGATTATGTTGATGACGCCGGCCATGGCATCGGAACCGTACAGGGTGCTCTGGGGCCCTCGAAGGACTTCGATGCGCTCGATGTTGTCTGTCATCAGGTTGGAAAAATCGAAGGAACGTCCCGGGCTGAAGGGGTCGTTGGCCTCCACTCCATCGATGATGACCAGGGTGTATTCGGACTTCCCCCCCCTTATGAAAACCGACGAAGGCTGTCCCAATCCACCGTTGCGAACAACATCGACGCCGGGGACGGTCTCCAGAAGTTTGTCAACGGGTATGACCTTCATCTGATCGATCTGCTCGGCTGTGATCACGGTGATGGAACTGCCCACCTCCCTGACGGGCGTCTCCAGCCGCGTGGCGGTCACAACGACCTCCTCGACCTCCTCTTCCATGTCACTCCCGGCAGCCAGAACCCCTGGTTCGGGCAATACCATGGCCAGAATTCCCACTAGCACTATTGCTCTTTTCACATCTTTCCTCATTTCATCCGGCCTTGAATAGCCACCCTTCCTTATACTTCCTCTCCCCACAAAAAAATCCCGGGTTTCCTGAATGGAAACCCGGGATGCCGTTTTTCATCCGTTTATGGTTACGGATGGTTACGGTCGAACCCCGGCCGCGAAGGTCCCATCCGTCACATCTCCATGGGCAGGTCTTCTGGCTTCCGGATCGTTCTACTTGCCGCGCCTTCCCGACGTTAAGCTTGTCTCACCCTTCGACGCGCTGTGCTTGCTCAGGGTGATTTTGCTTCGCAAAATCAGTGGCTTCAGTATGCGGCTTTCGTACCCGGTTACAGCGGCGGGTCCGCGACGGATTCGCACCGTCTTCCCTTAACCCATGCGCGCCCAGAATAAGACAGGCCTTCTCTATTGTCAAGAAATTGACCACAGCAATGCACAGGGTTCAAGGTGCCCTATCCAAAATCCAAGATCCAAAATCCAAAAGAGCGCGCCTGTCACTGCGAGGAAAAAG
>QIEJ01000069.1 GCA_003228585.1 Pseudomonadota bacterium | reverse complement strand
CTGGAGGAGAGGGAATTCGATCCTGATGTCGATGCTGTCAGCACGGCCACCATGTCCTCCACTCTTATCTTCGACAGTGTCGGCAGAACAGGCGAGATATTCGAGGTTCTCAAGCAGGAAGGTCAACTGTAAAGGATGCGAGGTAGATCATGATAATCGTTATGAAAGCCGGGGCCTCTGAGCAGCAGTTGGAGGAGGTCCTGACCCGGATCAAGGAACTGGGTTACATGCCCCATATCATCAGGGGTGAACAGAGAAACGTCATTGGAGCCATTGGTGACGAACGGGAAAAGACGCGTCTTCAGTACCTCGAGGCAATTCCGGGGGTGGAGAGGGTTGTTCCCATCCTCCGGCCCTACAAACTTGCCAGTATCGAGGTCAAGGATCAGAAGGTCGGCGAACGGTCCATCATCCAGGTTTCACCCGAGGTGAGTTTCGGGGGTCCGAAGATCGCTATAATAGCCGGTCCATGCAGTGTGGAGAACCGGGAATCGCTCCTTAAAACAGCGAGAGAGGTTAAAGCCGCCGGGGGCAGCATGCTGAGGGGCGGAGCCTTCAAGCCCAGAACATCTCCCTACAGCTTCCAGGGCCTCGAGGAAGAGGGCCTGAAACTGCTGGTAGAGGCCAGGGAGGAAACGGGGATGCCGGTTGTCACCGAGGTGGTCAACCCGGAGGATGTCGACCTGGTGGCTGGTTACTGCGACATGCTCCAGGTAGGGGCCAGAAACATCCAGAATTTCGCCCTTCTCAAGAGATTGGGTGGTGTCAGCAACCCGATTCTGCTCAAGAGGGGGATGATGACTACCATCGAAGAGTTTCTCATGTCAGCTGAATACATACTGTCAGCGGGTAATCCGAACGTAATACTATGTGAGAGAGGCATCCGGACCTTTGAGACCGCCACACGCAACACCCTGGACATCAGTGCCATTCCGGTTCTCAAGGAGAAGACCCATCTGCCGGTTGTCGTTGACCCCTCTCATGCCACCGGTCACTGGCAGTATGTTAAATCCCTCTCTTTTGCATCCATAGCTGCCGGAGCCGACGGGCTCATGGTGGAGGTCCATGAGAGACCGGAGGTGGCCATGTGCGACGGTCCTCAATCCCTGAAGCCGAGCACTTTCCGGGATCTGATGGAGGGCCTGGCGAAGTTCGCCGAGGCCGCGGGGCGGGAGCTTTAAAACCGAGGGAACGATGATTAACAGCTTGAGGCAGCTTGGCAGGTTCTTTATCAGATGTGCCCGCTATTTTGGGGAGTTCATCCTCTTTGCTGTAAAAGCCATGGGAATGCTCTTTGACAGGCCCCCTTTCATCCGCGAGACCATCGTTCAGATGTACCATATCGGAGTTCGCTCCGTCCCACTCATCGGGCTGGCCGGTCTCTCCATCGGTATCGTCCTGGGCATGCAGACTATTGATATCCTGGGAAAATTCGGGGCAACCCAGTATGTTGCGGCAGTGGTCGGCCTGTCCATGGTTGAGGAGCTTGGCCCTGTTATAACGGCTCTCCTTGTCGCCGGGAGGGCCGGGTCGGGAATCAGCGCAGAGCTAGGATCCATGCTCGTGACCCGGCAGATCGATGCCCTGAAAGTTCTTGCCATAAATCCAGTGAAATACCTCGCCACGACCAGGATCGTCGCCTGCATTCTGGTCCTTCCGCTCCTGACGGCTCTGGCGGATTTTCTGGGTATCCTGGGGGGGATGTTCATCGGCGTCACTCAGGCCGGCATCCACTATCAGGCCTACATTTACAAGACGCTGGATTTCATTTACATCACCGATTTCCTCCCCGGTCTTATCAAAGCGTCTGTGTTCGGTCTGATAATCGGGACAGTGGCCTGTCATGAGGGTTTTAAAGTCCAGGGAGGTACGGAAGGGGTGGGACGATCGACCACCAGCGCGGTTGTCCTGTCCTCCCTGATGATCCTTATTTCGGATGTCTACATGACCAAGATCCTTGTCACTCTTTGGCCTGAGGTAGGATAGACGGACCTTAAAATGGAAAAAAGCCGGGAATATGTCATTGTCGCTGAAGATCTCTGGATGACCCTGGAAGGTAAGCAGGTGCTCAAAGGGGTGGACCTTCGGGTGGAGAGTGGAGAGGCGCTTGTCATCCTGGGCAGGAGCGGGGCGGGTAAATCGGTTCTCCTCCAGTGTATTATCGGGCTGATGACGCCCGATTCGGGACGCATCATTGTCGATGGCATGGAGGTTACCGCCTTCACCACAGAGAAGGAGTGGAAAAAGTTGTGGATGAAAGTCGGGTTCCTCTTTCAGGGAGGAGCGTTGTTCGACTCCATGACGCTGAGCGAGAATATTGCTTTCCCCATCCTGAAGCACACCGGCATCACTGAAAAGAGGGCCCTGGATTGCACCGAAGAACTTCTCAGCCTTGTGGGACTCGAGGGAGAGGGAAAAAAGTTGCCGTCGGAGTTGAGCGGGGGTATGCAGAAGAGGGCCAGCCTGGCAAGGACCCTGGCCCTGGGGCCGAGCATCGTCCTGTACGATGAGCCCACATCGGGACTCGATCCTGTTACCTCCGATTCCATATCCCGGTTGATAAAGGATCTGAACCGGCAGGGAGGCAACACCTCCATCATTGTCACGCACGATATTCGCCTGGCATTCCAGATCGCCGATCACATAGCCATGCTCGAGGACGGGAAAGTCATCATGGCAGGAACTCCGGAGGAGTTTCGACGATCGGAGATGGAGCATGTCAGCCGATTCATTTACGGTTCCGAACAACCCGTTGCAGGGAGAGAAGGATGAAAAGACAGACCTATATGGAAGTCGCGGTGGGGATGTTCATTCTCGCAGGGCTGGTCGTGGCGATGGTTTTTGTGCTGTCCATTGCGGGACGGCAGCACATTTTTGTTAAAAGGGTGTGGCTCTATGCCACCTTCGACGATGTCGGAGGATTGAGGTCCGGATCCCCGGTTTATCTCTCGGGTGACTCTCTCTCCTTTACAGAGAAGGGTCAGGTCACGGTGGCCCTCCGGGTCCAGGCCGGCTATATGAATCGGATCAAATCGGATTCTGTTGCCACAATCGGTTCTGTGGGACTGCTGGGGGACAAAAGCATCGAGATCTCGGTGGGTACCGCAGACGCTCCTCCGTTATCAGCCGGCGCCAGCTTAAGGACTGTACCGCCCATGTCCATCAACAGGCTTGTTGAACCGGTTAAAAACAGGCTGGAAGAGGTTTTAACGAATTTAAGTGAGGTGACAGAGGAACTTGCGCAGGATCGGGAGGCTATCGGAAGGATCATTAAAGGGGCCGCCGAGGCAATAGATCATCTCAACAGCGGTGAAGGGACCATCGGCAAGCTGTTCGAGGATGAAAGACTCTACCAGGACCTTCTGCAGACGGTCAGCAGCAGCAAAGAGGCGGCTGCCGCCATCGAGGAGGTGGCTTCCAGGGCAATCCCCCTTGTCGAAGATATTCAGATAGTGGCTTCACAGCTCAAAATGTCTTCCCGGAGATTTCCCGAGATAGCAGAATCCGCTTCGCGTCTGATGGTCTCTGCGGACGAAGCCGCGGAGAATCTGAACGCCCTGGCCAGGGACATGCAGGAAGTTGCCGCCGAACTGCCCGAGATCATGTCTGATATGGGAACTGCCGCCGAAAACCTCAAGGAAGCTTCGAAGGAATTACCGGGCACGGCAAGGAGCCTCAGGGGGACTGTGGAAGAAGGAGGGAGACTCGTTGAGGCCGCCAAAGGCAGCTGGCTTTTGAAGGGGTCATTCCCCGAGGAGGCACCACCCGAGGCTGTGGAGGTGGACCGGCGATGACACGCACCTGGTATCTCACGATCACAGCCCTTCTCCTGGTTTCCATGGCCGGTTGCGGCGGCAACAGGCAGGTTCGACAGCCCACTCTGGAAGACGAAGCGCTGCGCTACAGCACAAGGTTCCAGAAGGACTTTTCCCTTGGAAGGTACGGATTGGCGCTAAACGATGCACAGCAAGCTGTAGAGATATACCGCTCTCTTGACAGAGACAGGGAAACGGCCATCTCACTGAACAATCTCGGGGTTGTTCAGGAGCGGCTGGGCATGAAAGACGAGGCCGAGGCCGCATACCGGGAGGCGCTGTCGCTGGCAAGGTTCGCTGACGATCTCAGGACGGTCTCCTCTGCTCTTAACAACCTCGCCGGGATGTTCGCCGACAGCGGGGCGGCAGAGGCGGTTGACCTCGCGAAGGAAGCCATTGGGATCGCCCGGGACAAGGGTTGGACTGAGGTTGAAGGAAGGGCTGTTCACACGTTGGCGGTGGTGTCACTTGAGGCAGGCGACATGAGGAGGGCGGAGGAACTTGGACGTCAGGCTCTGAAGCTGACAGCCGGCAAGGGTGGGGGAGGTTCCGAAGCGGCATGTCTGGCCACCCTGGCAAGAATCAGCGCCCTTTCAGATGATTTCAATGCCGCGATGGAGCAGATTAACCAGGCCATCGCCATTGACCGGGACCGTGGCGACCCCTATGCCATAGCTATGAATTATCGGACGAAGGCCTTTATCCAGGATCTGACCAGAGACATGGAGGGAGCCGAGGAGAGTCTGGAAAAGGCGGAAGGGATCATGATGTTCCTGGGACTGGAGCAATGAATTGTCGTCCTGACGACCGGGCGACGGTGCGACCGGGAGAGGTAATTCGTTTAGTCGCCTTTAATACAAACGTACGGCCTCAGCTTTAAAGATAACGTTCACAATGTCACTCAACCCGATACCCAGCCTTCTGTAGGAACCATCCGTTATTCGGGATATGAGCAGTTCACCGATATCCACTGATACGTCCACCGATCCGTTTCTCTGCACAATGGCCGTGATTTTACCGCTGAATGTGTTCAGTGCACTCGTAACCGCCGGTTCCCGGCTCAGGAGAACAGTCTCCGGAGGGATGGAGGCTGTTCGGGATCCATCTTTACCTCCGGGGACCGCAATGCTGATCCTTCCGGTGTCGAAGACCCACCCGCTGCCGGACTGATATACAGCACCGTTATAAACATTTTCCATGGCGCCCGGTGAAGGGGTTCCTTTAACAAGGGTTACGACCTCGTCGGCCATGCGGTAGGCCTGATCCAGATCGTGTGTAGTCATGATTACGCTCACTCCCTCATCCCTGTTTTTCTCCATGAGCACTCTTTCGATGATGGAGCGGCTGGCCGAATCCACATTGGTCATAGGTTCATCGAGAAGTAGCACTGAAGGTTCAGCGGCAATTGTCCGGGCCAGGGCCACCCGCTGTGCCTCACCCCCGGATAATGCCTGGTGGTGCCTTTTCTCGTAACCGGCAAGGCCTACTGTATGCATGGCTCTTGAAACCATGGAAGAGATGTCGTGCCTGGGAATCCCTCGGACCCGAAGGCCGTAAGCGACATTTCTCTCCACTGTAGTCCTGAACAGATAGGGCGCCTGCAGGAGGGTGCCTAACTGTCTGCGAGCCTCCTGAAGGGCTGTTGCCGTCCACCCATCCGTTTTCCGATCTCTGAAGAGAAGGCTTCCTCCTGAAGGCCTGAGAATGAACCCGAGGATCATGAGAAGAGTGCTCTTACCCGAGCCGTTGGGCCCGGTCAAGGCTGTGAACTGGCCCTCAGGCAGGTCCAACCGGGGTATGTCCAGCACACGGATGTCATCATAGGAAAAGGTCAGATTTTCTGCCCGATACAACATCATGACTGCCCCGCCGTCTGGAACCGCCGGAAAAGAAGATTAACCGAGAGGGCAACGGCCAGAAGGATGAGCCCCAGGGCCATCCCGAAGGCGAACTCTCCCTTG
>QIEJ01000208.1 GCA_003228585.1 Pseudomonadota bacterium | reverse complement strand
AGACACGACAGTAGATCTGGGAAGAGGGCTGGTCCTGAAAAACCCGGTGATGTCCGCGTCGGGCACTTTTGGGTACGGCGAGGAAGCGTCTGCTTATTTCAGCCTTTCGAAATTGGGGGCAGTGATCGTAAAAGGGATATCTCTCCTTCCACGCCAGGGGAATCCGCCTCCGCGAATTGTGGAAACACCCGCTGGAATGCTCAACTCCATCGGCCTCCAGAACGTGGGAGTCGAGGTTTTTGTAGCCGAAAAGCTTCCTTTCCTCCTCCGGGAAAACGCCACCGTAGTAGTCAACATCCTTGGCGGTTCCGTTGACGAGTACCTGGCGGTGGCCGAGCGTCTCAGCGGTGTAGACGGGATCGGGGCACTGGAGGTTAACATTTCCTGTCCCAACGTGAAGGAGGGAGGCGTGCAATTCGGGATGCGCCCGGATCTGGCCAGTGGCCTGGTTGCCGCCCTCAGGGAGACAACACACCTTCACCTCATGGTCAAGCTTTCCCCTAATGCCGGAGACATAACCCGGATAGCTGCAGCGGTCCAGGATGCAGGTGCCGATTCTGTTTCACTTATCAATACAGTGACCGGTATGGACATCGATATCCAGTCCCGGAAACCTTCGTTAGGAGGGGTTTTCGGGGGATTATCAGGCCCTGCTATAAGACCCGTTGCACTGAGGATGGTGTACGAGGTCTCCCGTGCTGTTGATATACCTGTCGTCGGTCTGGGGGGAATATCAGAACCCGATCATGCTCTTAAATTCCTTATTGCGGGGGCCTGTGCCGTGCAGATCGGGACAGCGACCTTTGTCGATCCCATGACTCCAGTGAAGGTCGCCAAAGGTATTGTGAAGTACATGGAGGAATTCGAAGCTGCCTCCTTGTCGGATATCGTGGGCAGTTTGATCGTCCAGGATGGGAGAAACTGTTGATTTTAACCATTATTGTTGTTAATCAGTTAAGATAGAGCCGTAAAAAGATGGATAAAGGCTCCTGGAGAGGATGCCTGACAGGGAGTGTGATATAGTGGCCGGCGGATTGATGGTGGCGCTTGACATGGACGATCCGGGGGAGGCCGCAGGCCTGGCGCAGGAGATCGGGGGAAAAGTGGCCGCATTCAAAGTCGGTTCCCAACTGTTCTGCGGATCAGGGCCCGGAGTTGTTCGGAGGATCAGGGAGGCAGGTGGCCAGGTCTTCCTCGACCTTAAATTCCACGACATTCCAAACACGGTCAAAAAAGCAGCGGAAGCGGTGAAGGAGCTTGGAATCTCTTTCTTTACTGTTCACGCTTCGGGTGGGGCCCGGATGGTTGCCGCTGCGAAAGAGGCCGCTGGAGAAGCAAAGGTCCTGGCTGTGACCCTGTTGACAAGCCTTGATAAAAAGAACATTGAAGATATCGGGTTCGGGGGAGAGGTGAAGGAACAGGTTGTGCGTCTGGCCAGATTGGCCAGGAACGCCGGGGCGGACGGAATTGTGTGCTCTCCTCTCGAGGTGGCGCATCTGAGGAAGGCGCTGGATGACCAGTGTCTTCTTGTAACGCCAGGTATCCGTCCAGCGGGAACGTCCAGCGATGATCAGGCGAGGATCGCCACTCCCGCGCAGGCCGTCAGGGAGGGAGCCGACTACCTGGTTGTGGGAAGACCGATAGTCCAGGCGGAGGACAGAGTTCTGGCTGTTGAACGGATTCTTGAAGAGATGAGGGGACATAATTAGCATAGTGAAGGATGGAAGAGGGAGGTTGTGATGGCGGAGAAAATTCTCATCGTTGAAGACAACATCGTGATTCTCACAATGCAGAAGCAGATTTTCGAGATGGAAGGCTATGAGATTGTCACGGCCCAGGAAGGAATGGATGCCCTTAAAAAGGTTCATGAGGAAGAACCCGATGTGGTCCTGTTGGACGTGAACATCCCGGGTATGAACGGGTTTGAGCTCTGCCGCCAGATCAAGGAGGATCCGTCGCTTTCCAGAATTATTGTGGTCATGATCTCCGCGGTGTACTATTCCGACGAGGATGCAAAAAAAGGGATGGCCATGGGGGCTGATGCTTATTTCACAAAGCCCTATGAGAACGAGGTCCTCCAGAGCAAGATAAAGGAACTTCTGGAGAGCCGCGGTGACTGAGGAACTTCTACGAATCTTTCGGGAGAAGGGCGCCTATCTCGACGGGCATTTCGGCCTCACTTCAGGGAAGCACAGCCCTGTTTATCTCCAATGCGCCCTGGTTTTACAGTATCCCGGGATAGCCAGGGAACTGGGCCGCAATCTGGCGAAACTGGCGGGGGACCGGATCGATCTTGTTATCTCACCGGCTGTCGGTGGTATAGTCATCGGGCAGGAAGTTGCCTTCCATCTTAATGCGAGGGCTATCTTTGCCGAAAGGGTTGACGGAGGAATGACCTTGAGGAGGAGCTTTGCCATCCGTCCAGGTGAGAGGGTCCTTGCTGTTGAAGATGTTGTAACAACAGGAGGTTCCTGCCGGGAAGCAGCGGACCTGGCAGTGGATGGGGGAGGCGTCCTTGTCGCCACCGCTTCCATCGTCCACAGGTATGCCGACGAACCAGCCAATCCCACTGACAAGCCTCACCACGCGCTGCTGAAGGTCCACGCTCCAGCCTATGATCCGGAGCGATGTCCCCTGTGCGAAGCGGGTACGCCTGTTGAGAAACCGGGAAGCCGCGCTATAAAATAATTCCAGATTCCAGACTCCCAAGTAAACAGGCATGAACAGCCGGGACATTCGCAATCAAATCCTCTCTCACCCAGTTCTTTTAAAATCAGGCTTCGTTCCGCTTTGTTCCGAATGTCCCTTATTGGTTAATTCTTCACAGCTCTACAACCTGCGCTTGTCATTGCGAGGAGCATCGAGTCAGGCCGAGAGTGACGTGGCAATCCCGGATGGTCGAGGCCGCCTGTCCATGCGAGATGTTTTGCGACCGAGGCAGTCTCATGTGGTTGGGATCGCCACGCTCCCACATAATTCGGGTCACTCGCGATGACTACGCATTTACAAACCCCAAACCCTCCGATCCTGTAAATCCTGTCAAAAACAGATCCCATAAATTCTTTCTGGCTCACAG
>QIEJ01000052.1 GCA_003228585.1 Pseudomonadota bacterium | reverse complement strand
CAGCAGCGATGTTCGCATTGGCACCGGTGTTCTTGGCACCGGGATCGACATCGATGTGGAGGAGGCTCTTGGAATGAGCGTCTCCCAGGGATCGTTCAGGCTCGGAGCGCTGTACCGGATCGGTGAGAAGCGCCGCCACCGTGTGGGCCTCAGCTACTTCGAGTTCCGGCGGGAAGGGAGTGTCATTACGAAAGAGGAATTCACCATCGGTGATGTTACCTTCCCTAAGGGTACGGGAGTGAACACCTTCTACAACACCGGGATCCTGAAGGCCGATTACGCTTATTCATTCTTCATGGATGAACGATTCAACCTCGCTGTCTCGGGGGGACTGTTCATGATGCCCATCGAGCTCGGGGTGAGTGCTACTTCCGGACCGGGATCGTATGAAACGAATATCACGGCGCCGCTTCCCGTGGTCGGTTTTGCGATGGACTTCGCGGTTTCGCCGAAGTGGATCCTCAAACAGAGTTTTGAGATCTTCTATCTTGAGATTGGTGATTTCAAAGGCGGGATCGCTGACGCGAGCTTCGCGGTTGAGTGGAACGTGTGGAAACACTGGGGGTTCGGTGCCGCTCTTGACAGCTTCCGCCTGAGTATCGAGTCGACAAGTGAAGATGAGGATGTCCCCGGTGTGGATTTCGTCGGAAACATCAAGATGTCCTACATAGGGATGATGCTATACGCGAGGTACCGGTTTTAAGGCAAGTGATCAGTAATCGGTGATCGGTAAAACGCGCATCCGGGATTAAAAGCTTTTAACGCAGAGGACGCAAAGTTACGCAAAGGAACACCAGGATCTGTGTTAAAATTGTTAATAATATCCTGTCAAAATGATTATCTCTTTTATCTTTGCACTTTGTTCAAATACCGACGCTGCTGCGATATTGCGCAGGCGGAGGAAAGATCCACGATGAGATTTAAAGGCCAGTTACTACTGTTTGCTCTGATCATCACCCTGCTGCCGGTCGCTCTTTACGGGGCCGGTCGGGCGAGTTCATCTGAACCCGAGTTTTCCCGGACAGACGCGGCTTACAAAGTTGCCTTGGGTGAGCAGGAACAGATCATCATTGAGCCCACCCACGCCTGGTTCGGCAAGAGGAAATTCTTCATCCGTTTTCTTGCCGGGGATTACGCGTTCTATTCATCAGGCTTCTATCCCGGGCTGAAGGAAGGTGAAACCGAATATGGTCCCGGCTCATATGTCCTGAAGCTGGAGAAGATCCAGATGGAACGATGGGAGGATCTTCCCGAGGATGCCGAAAAGGTGTCCATCCTTCCGCGGGAAGAATGGCTCTCTGTAATCACAGGACTGTATGAGAAGATCACGCCGAAGGACGGCAAGCAGGGAATCGTTATAGACTTTCTCAACGAGAGGGAATATTTCCTCTACTTTGACGCACAGGGAGATCTCCAGGCCACCCTCCTGGAGGAAAAGCCGCCTGAGATAGATGTGAGCGCCACCTACAGTGAGGATGAGATCACACGTATGCGGCTTGAATATCTCAGGAAGGCCCATGCGGCTGGAGACATCCCTGACTCCATTTTCCTGGTCCGCCACCCGGAGGAGGGGGCTTTTTCCTACCCTTTCTTCGCCGCGAATCTTCAAAGCGGTGTTGTGGTCTACATCCAGCTCATATCCGACGAGGACATCGCTAAAGCTCTTTACAAAGGCAACATGTTCGGATCGGTGGGTCACCTGGTGGGCCCCAGCTTCCTCGGGATGATCGTCCGGCCTTTCACCGCCCTGCACCAGCTTCTCATGGTTCCGTCGGATTCCATTCAGGACACGGTGATGCCCAACTCCTTAAAGCGTATTGACCAGGACGAACCTGTCCCGGAGCTGTACCAGGGTCCGGGTATGGACCTGGCCGAGTTCGAAAAGCAGCTGGACGAAATAACGGAGACCACATCCTCGTCCGGAACCATCGAGTACCTCATCGACGGAAAGGCTTTTTACCCCCGGTTCATTGACGCATTTCAAAAAGCCGAGAAATCCATCGACCTTCGCACCTACATCTTTGACAATGACGATTACGCGCGCAAGGTCGCCGATGTTCTCAAAGACAGTGCGGATGACGGGGTGCGGGTCCGGGTTCTTCTGGACGGCCTGCCCACCATCGGTCACTCCAAGCCCAAGAAGGGAAAACTTCCAGAGGGGTACACTCCACCTCCAACCATATACGGGTACATGGAAAAGAATTCGGACGTCAGCGTCAGGCTCCGGCCCAACACCTGGTTCTCCCTGGACCACAGCAAGACCACAATGATCGACAGGGAGTTCGCCTTCCTCGGAGGAATGAACATCGGCAAAGAGTACAGATACTACTGGCACGACATGATGATGGAGCTAAGGGGACCCGTCGTGGGGAAGCTGCAGGACGACTTCGACAAGGCGTGGGCCGTCAACGGATGGGGAGGCGACATTGCGTCGGCCATCTCCCAGATGTCCACCCACACCGTCGAACCCACCGGCGAGGACTACCCCATCCGTGTCATGTTGTCCAGCCAAGGCGATTCGGACATCTACTGGGCTCAACTGGCGGCCATCGACAACGCGAAGAAGTACATCTATATCGAGAACGCCTACTTTGCCGACAACCACATCCTGTACCGCCTCATCAAGGCGAGGAGAAGGGGAGTGGATGTCCGGGTGATCCTCCCGCAGAAGGGCAACTGGGGGGCCATGAACGCCAGCAACCTGGTGACGGCCAACCGGATGTTTGTCAATGGGATCCGGGTCTACCTGTACCCGGGCATGTCCCACATCAAGGCGGCTGTCTACGACGGCTGGGTCTGCATCGGCTCAGCGAACTTCGACCGGGCCAGCTTCCGCCTGAATGTGGAGACCAATATCGCGTTCACCCACGAGCCGAAGGTCCAGGAACTCCTGGATACTCTGTTTTACACGGACTTCGAGAAATCCGAGGAGATGACCGGGCAGCACCGGTTTATGGAAGCGATAGCCAATCAGATGTGATTTTTCCATGGATCTGGAAAAATCAGTTTCCGGAATCCATAACGAATCAAGCCGAAGAAAGGAGCAGTTCATGAAACGACTCACGATCTGTTTAATCGCCATCTGCGCCGTCAGCCTGGCAGCCATGCCCGCATTCGCCGCCGGTCAGGGTCCTGGAGAAGCCGCCGGACAGGCCATCGTTGACACAGTCGCCAACGGCTGCAAGGTGGAGATCGAATCTTACTGCGCAGGGGTGACCCCGGGTGAGGGAAGGGTGCTGGCGTGCCTGTATGCCAACGGGGACAAGCTGTCGGGCATGTGTGAATACGCGCTCTACGATGCCGCCGCGCAACTTGAGCGCGCTGTTTCGCTGCTGACCTTCGTGGCCAGCGAGTGCGCGGACGACCTGAAAAAACAAAAAACACTGCGCCGCGGTTGAAGCAGGCAAGGGACGGCTGCTGAAATGCCTCGAGGATAACGAAAAGGATGTCAGCAAGCGGTGCAAAACGGCCCTGACGGCCACGGGGTTGAAAAGCAAGTAAAGCTTTGAACCACAGAGATCACAGAGGACACAGAGGGGATCACGGAGAAACCACTCTTGTTTAAGGCCCGGGGTTATGGAAACCTGCTGTCATCGCGAGCCGGACGTGCGCGAAGCGATCTCGGGAATTTTCGACTGCCCCGATCCCTTTCGCTCCATGGGATTGTCGCGTCGGCCGCGGGCTCCAGGCCTCCTCGCAATGACAGGTATTTGTCATTGCTTCATCACGCCGACGGCGTGATGAAGCAATCCCTGCAGGATGGGACTGCTTCGGTCGCCAAACGCCTTGCAGTGACTACGCTTTTCTGGAATTTGGAATCTGGAATCTCAAACCTGGATTCCATATTGCTTGATTTTAGCGTAAAGCGTCGAAGGGGCGATACCCAGCAGGCGGGCGGCCTTTCGCTTGTTGCCGCCGGCCTTCTCCAGGGCTTCGCTGATGGCGCGGGCCTCGGCGTCGCGTATGCTTCCCCCCTCCTCTGCGTCGGAGTCGGGAGCCGTTGACAGTGCCGGGAGGTCACCGGGACCGATGGTCTTGCCCCGGCACAGAGCCGCGGCGGTCTCCAGGACGTTTTTCAGCTCCCTGGCGTTGCCCGGCCAGGGGTGACTCGCGAGAAGGCCCAAGGCTGCCTTGTCCAGCTTGATCCGGCTGCCGGACCGTTCCTCCATCTCTGTGAGGAAATGCTTTGTCAGAGCCGTGATATCTTCCGGGCGATCCCGGAGGGCAGTCAGCTTCACACGCGCAGCCGACACCCTGAAGAAAAGGTCCTGCCTGAAGGACCCGTCCCTGACCTGTGTCTCAAGGTCCCGGTTGGTAGCGGCGACGAAACGGACGTCGGAGTGCTGATGAACAGCAGAGCCAAGCCGTTTGAACTCACGTCTGTCCAGGAGCCGAAGCAGTTTGGCCTGGAGAGGGAGGGGTAGTTCCCCGATCTCGTCCAGGAAGAGGGTTCCGCCCTCGGCGTGCTCCACTGCGCCGGATCGGGCTTCCTCGGCCCCCGTGAAAGCTCCCTTTTCGTAGCCGAACAGTTCACTTTCCATGAGTTCGGACGGTACCGTAGAGCAGTCAAAGATGATAAAGGGCTTGCCGGACCTCGAACCGTGGGAATGAAGAGCTCTTGCGGCCAGTTCCTTGCCGGTGCCCGTTTCCCCATCCACGAGAACGGTGACGTCGCTGACGGCAAGGCGCTCAAGCAGGGAGAATGCCTCTCTCATGGTTTTGCTCTCGCCCACCATCTCTCCCCACCGGGTTTTAGACGTAGCTTTGGGAACCAGGGTTTCCGAGTGAAGCCGGAACTTGATATTGGTCTCCCCAACGGTAACGGTGACACCGTCCTTCAGGTAGGCCCGGTCTACCCGGACGCCGTCGAGGAATGTCCCGTTGGTGCTGCCCAGATCCTGGAGAAGAAAACCTTCGGTTGTGTGGGAGATCTCCGCGTGGGAGCGGGAAACCGTCGGGTCGGCCAGACGAAGGGTCGATCCTTTATCTGTCCCGAGGGTGAGGACCCCTTCCTCGAGGTCGGCTGTCATCCCTTTGTCAGGCCCGCTTTGGGCGGAAAGGACCCCCTTCTCCAGTCGGAGTCTGCTTTTTCCGGGTATTTTTCGTGTAAGGGTCATGGTTTTTGAATTCTTACAAAAAACCCCCAAGATATCCACCCCAATATTAAATACCCTTGCTTGACCGGAATGGGGGTGTCTGGTACAAATTTTACAATGAATTCAGGTGCTGATTTCCCCTTGCTCCTCGTATCCCTCCTTGCTGTGACCTTTGTCCTGACTCTTCCCTTCGGCGTCTGGCGGGTCCGGTGCACAAAGTTCACAATCAAGTGGTGGCTGACCATCCACCTCATAATACCGGTGATCATCCTGATGCGCATATGGGCGGGATTCTCCTACGCCTACGTCCCGCTGTTCGTCCTCTCAACGGTCCTCGGCCAACTTGTCGGGGGTCGGATTCCCATATCCCGGTAGACAAGGATAGTATGACCCGGCAATGAACACACTCGAACGTTTAAGAAACAGCGCCTGGCGTGGGTGCCTTACCGGGTTGAGCACCGCGTGGCTCCTCATCAAGGTCATGGTTCCCACCATGGCGGTAGTTCAGCTGTTAAAAGTGATGGGAGTGTTGGATTTTCTCGCCCGGGAAGCGGCGCCGCTCATGAAACTTTTCGGCCTGCCGGGTGAAGCTTCGCTGGCTCTGCTGACCGGAGCCCTGGTCAACATTTACGCGGCCATCGCTGTAGCGGTGAACATCCCCATGACGGCAAAATCAATGACGGTGTTGGCCATCATGGTCCTCATTGCCCACAACCTCATTGTGGAGACAGCGGTGCAGAGCAAGGCCGGCACACCGGCGGCGATCATGCTAACGACCCGCTTGTCGGCTGCATGTCTTGCCGGGTTAGTGTTCGGGTGGATCATACCCGATAAGGGAGGGACTCTGGTACAGAGCCTGTCCCATTCCCAGTCATCTGGTCTCAAGCAGGTGCTCCTGGCCAATGCCGTGTCCCTTGTCAAGATCGCCGGTATCGTTATCTCACTGATGATAATGGTAGAGTTGTTCCGTGAGTTCGGGCTCATGGACAGGTTGATGTCCATGCTTCACTGGCCCATGAGGGTGCTGGGTCTGGATCGCAAAACTGCTTTCGTCACGGCTGTCGGGCTCGTCCTGGGGCTGGCATATGGTTCCGGGTTGATCATTGAGGAGTCTAAGAGAAATTCCTTCACTGGAAGAGAGGTGCTGGCCACCAATGTGTTCCTGGGGACCAATCACGCTCTCATTGAAGATTCCCTGGTGTTTGCCGCTGTGGGAGCCAACCTCATCTGGATCGTCATAGGCCGCCTGATTTTCGGATCAATTTACCTCAGGCTGGCTGGCGGTACCTCTGGCAGCGAAATGGGTCAAGGACGATTCTCCCCCGGAAAACGGGGAAACTGGAACAATTTCAGCTTGACAGGCTGATGTCAGTGATAAAGAATGCCCGAGGTGTGGGGGGCTGCACAAGCCCTTCAAGAGAAAACCAGTGTATAAAAAGGAGGTCTAAAATGAGTAAATGGCGATGTTCCGTGTGTGGATATGTCTATGATCCTGTGGTCGGTGAACCTGACGAGGGAATTGAAGCCGGGACACCTTTTGACAACATTCCCGACGATTGGGTATGCCCGGATTGTGGGGCCGACAAGAGCTTCTTCGAGGAAATGTAATATGCAGCCAGTCGAAATGGCCCCCGGGGTTTATTGGACGGGGGCCCTTGATCCTCAGCTACGTACCTTCGACGTCATCATGCACGCCGAGCATGGGACGACCTATAATTCCTATCTGGTTCAGGGCTCAAAAAGCTGTGCCCTCCTCGAGACGGTTAAGGTCAAATTTGCCGACTCTTTTATAGAGAATCTCCGCACTCTGGTGGACCCTCTCCGGATCGAGTACCTCATCGTAAACCATACCGAGCCTGATCATACAGGTTCGTTGAGAAGGCTTCTCGACGAGATACCCTCCATCAGGATCGTGGCCGCCAGGAACACCGTCCCCTTCATACGTGGGATCCTCAATGAGGATATTGATGTCATGGTGGTCAAGGATGGCGACACCATCGATCTGGGAGGCAAGACCCTCACTTTTTTCGAGACGCCCTTCCTCCACTGGCCGGATACCATGTTTACGTATCTCAGGGAGGACGAGATCCTCTTCCCCTGTGATTTTCTGGGGAGTCATTATGCAGACGAGAAGCTGTTCGCTGATCTACTGGACGATTTTTCCTTCTCGAGGAGATACTACTTCGACCATATTTTCCGGCCGTTCAAGGATTTCGTCAACCGGGGGCTGGAGAAGATCAAGGACCTGCCGCTGAAGATGGTGGCACCCAGCCACGGTCCCATCTTCAGGAAGGATGTCGAAAAATTCCTCGATGAGTACCGTGAATGGGCCGCTCCGGTAGTAAAAGGCGATAAACCCAGGCTCATGATCTTTTACGCCTCGAGCTACGGGAACACACTGAAGCTGGCGGAAAGTCTGGCGGACGGCGCCCGGGAAAACGGAGTGGAAGTGATCATTTTCGACCTTGAGGTCTCCGAGCCAGGCACTCTCCTCGACGAAGTTGAGAGAGCCGATGGGATAGCCGTGGGCAGCTGTACTATCAACGGTGACGCTGTCAAGCCGGTGTGGGATTTCCTTTCTTCCCTTGCGACGCTCAAGCTCCGTGGAAAGGTGGGAGCGGCTTTCGGTTCCTATGGTTGGAGCGGCGAGGCCGTGAAGATGATTGAGGACCGGCTCAGGAGCATCAGGTTCAAAATCCCTGCAGAAGGTGTCAGAGCCCACCTGGTACCCTCAGACGACGATCTCGGCAAGGCCAGAGAGTTAGGCGTGGTCCTGGCGAAAGCCCTCGTCCCTTAGCAGACTCCTGGAGTAAACATGGTTGTGATCTTTCAACATGTCCCCTTCGAGGGCCCTGGGATATTTGCCGACATGCTGGAGGGGCGCGGAGTCCCCTTCGTTATAATTCATGGTTACAAGGGGGAAATCATTCCTCACACCCCGGCAGGCTTTTCCGGTGTAATCTCCATGGGCGGTCCCATGTCGGCCAACGACGATCTTGCCTATCTGGAAAAGGAGAAGATGTTTCTCGCTCAGGCTGTGGAACGGGACCTTCCCGTGATGGGAGTCTGCCTCGGCGCCCAGCTTCTGGTCGCTTCTGTGGGAGGGAAGGTCTATCCCGGATCCGAGGTTGAGGTAGGCTGGGGTGAGGTATCCCTCACCGATGAAGGGCGAAAAGATCCGATTTTCTTCGCGGTTGAGGATCCTTTGCCCGTCCTGCATTGGCACATGGAGACTTTCGATCTGCCTGAAGATTCGGTTCTCCTGGCTTCATCTGACAATTACGTAAACCAGGCGTTCCTGTTGGGGAGCCATGTGTACGGCCTGCAATTTCACCTGGAGGCCACTGATGAAATGGTCCGGGAGTGGGTCAATGAGGATGAGGAATCGGATGGCGGCATTGTCCCCGATCCTGATCGCATCTTTTCCCAGGCACCAGCTTACCAGAGCCGTATCCAGTTGAACGCCGCTCTTGTGTTCGGGCGTTTTCTTGATATGCTGCTGAAGGTGTAATATGGCCAGTGGTTGATGACTTCGCAAAAAATCATCAACCCGCCCCGCGTGGGGCGCCCAAATCAATGACCGGCAACGCAAGTCATTGATTTGTAAGGCAAGCGGAAATGACACTTTTCGCTTGCCGAGGAGCAAAAAGTCCCGGGTGGACTTTTTGCGACACTGTCAATAGTTGAATATAGTAAATTCATGATTATCTTATGGGCGCCAAAGGAGGTACCAGATAATGATCGACAAGGAAAAGATCAAGCAGGAACTGGATAAAGTCAGAGTTTCCCTTCAGGCGGACGGCGGTGACGCAGAGCTGGTGGAGATCACTGACGAAGGTCTTGTCAAACTCAGGCTTCTGGGCGCATGCGCCGGATGCCCCATGTCACAGATGACCCTGAAGGCAGGGATCGAGCGGCATCTCAGGGAAAACGTGAG
>QIEJ01000054.1 GCA_003228585.1 Pseudomonadota bacterium | reverse complement strand
ACCCTGAAGCTTCTTGGAAGCGCCATAGCCCAGAGGGACAGCGATACCGACGCACACAACTACAGGGTGACCATCATGTCAGTTCGCATCGCAGAAGCTATGGGTATCGACTCCGACGAGATCCGGACTCTGATCAAGGGAGCCTTTCTGCACGATGTGGGCAAGATCGGGATCTCCGACAACATCCTGCTCAAACCCGGCAAGCTGGACGATGACGAATACACGATCATGAAGACCCATGTCGATCACGGGGTCAGTATCGTGGAGAATTCCCACTGGCTCAGCGATGCTCTGAATGTCGTGGGATATCACCACGAGAAGGTCAGCGGCGAAGGTTATCCTCATAAACACCAGGGGAAAGACATCCCCGTCATAGCCCGGATTTTCGCTATCTCGGATGTATTCGACGCCCTGATCTCCAAACGACCCTACAAGGATCCGGTACCCTTTGATGAAACCATGGATATCCTCGAGGAGGGCCGGGGAACCCACTTTGACCCCCGGATCCTGGATGCGTTTGAAGGTATTGCCAGGTCCCTTTTCGATGAACTCGCCGGCCAGGATGAGACACCCAAAATTATCCTGGAGGAGATTATCCAGAAATACTTCGGGGATGACGAAGATGTGTTGGGTATTTGAGAAAAGCTTCTAACACAGAGGACTCAGAGATCGCCCCTTGAGGCGATGTCACAGAGTGCCACAGAGGAAAACCAGGATTTTGTTTCTTACATCCTCTCCCCTGGCGGGAGAGGACAGAGGTGAGGGGGAAAATACCATAATCATAAACGATGATCAGAAAATCGCTAAAAAGCAGGCGAAGGCGCAGGTTAAGACCATAAAGAAACAGGGGGCGGTGGAAAACATAAAGGCTGATCGGTCCAACGGTTCAGGCGATCCATCACCGGCGGAACGTGCCGCAACCGCCGCTGAAAGGCAGGTGAAACTGCAGCGCTGGCGGGTGGCCTTTGCCTGCCCTGGTCAGCACACTCATCGCCATCGCCACGCTGGGGATCATGTTTTTCAGGCAGTGATGTAAATCGTGAACGTGACTATTCCAAATTCCATATTTCAAATTCCAAAGCAAAAGTTCAATCTGTCGTCATCGCGAGTGACCTGATTTATGTGGGAGCGTGGCGATCTCAGCAAACTGGGACTGCTTCGGTCGCAAAACGCCCCGCATGGAAACGGAAGCCTCTTTGTCCTCAGTGTAAAAGCTTTTTCGGGGTCGGTTACACGCGATTCGATTCACCAGATAGATCCCTCCCGTCACGCAGGCCAGGCCCACCCAGAGCAGAACCGGCAGGGGATCGCCCATGAAGACTCCTCCGGCGATGACCCCGAACATGGGAGCCAGGAAGGTGAATGCCGCCAGGCGGCTCACCGGGTACTTGTGGATCATCCAGAACCAGAGTATGTAGCTGATGAAGGCGACAACGACGCCCTGGTAGAACAGGGCGCTGAGGACCGGCCCCGTCAAGTCGATCGGTTTGCCCAGATCTAAAACCAGCCATCCCACCGCCAGCACCGGTATGGAGTAGAAGAGTTGGGAGAACAACGTCTGGTAGTGAGTGATCGGTCTTTGACTGGCTGCTTTTTTTATATACAAGGTCGTCGCAGCCCAGAACATGGCGGCGAGAACCTCCATCATGTCCCCGATCCAGTAATGCCTGGGGAGCTGCTCCGACCCCGATCCGAAGACAGCGATCATGCCGGCAAAGGCAAGGACCAGGCCGGCTATCTTGGTTGGTGTCAGCCGGTCATCGTGGAGAACAAAGTGGGCGCCAATAGCCACCCAGAAAGGATGGGTGTACAGGAAGATGATGGCCCTCGAGGCATTGGTGAAAACAGTTCCCCAGTAGAGGAAGAGAAAGTCCAGACCAAACAGTATCCCGATGATCAGACCGTACCTGAGATCGATCCCCCGAAGCCAGACTCTCTGCCGCCTGGATGCGGCAAATCCCCACAGCAGGGCTGCAGCGATAAACGACCTCACAGTAGCTGCCAGCATGGGCGGGATACCGGCATTACTGAACTTGATGCTGACCATGTTCCCGCCCCAGATGAGGCAGACAAAAATGAGAAGCGCGACTCCGGAGAGGGGGATCTGCTGAGGAGATTTCACTGGTTAAGAATACAGAAGACAGGAGAAGCTATGCTTCCTTATCCTCCACCGGCCAACTGCCAAAGGGGAACGGTTTATCTTCGCTGTTGAAGGTCCAGTAGAGGATGATCTGGTAGATGAACCGACTCAGGCTCCTGCCAAATGTCGTGAGCCTGTCGTTCTTCTCTCCGGTGACCAGGACGAAGAAAAACTGCAGGAGAACGGCCGCGGTCAGGATAACCTCGGCAACGCCGTAGATCAGCACAAAGAGGATCATGAAAAGGCCTCTCACCCAGGTGGCGCCGGCGAGGAAATTCTGCTTGAACGTCTTCTTTTCAATTTTCTTATCTGTTTTTTCCACCATTTTTATTCTCCCTGTACTTCCTGAAGTTGCTTACCTTGGGCTCTGTACCAGCAACAGAGAATATTACCCGTAAAAGTATACATCATTCTGCCACTCTGTGAATCTTCTGTGATGGTATACCGGAATTATTGCAATTTAATCAAGAGCGGTTAGATTTCAACCAGAGATAATTTTTCACTCTGACTCAGGAAAGGATCTGATCCATGGATCGCAGAGATTTTGTATTTTTGATGTGTTTGGGCGGTTTAGGTCTGTTTATAAGATCCAAAGACCTTGCCGTCAGCGTTGCCAATGCCGCGAGATTAACCAGAATACGAGTTTTTTCCGTTAAAGAAGGCGATTATATCATGACCGATAAAGTTGTTAAAACGGAAGCTGAGTGGAAGAAGATCCTGAGCCCTGAACAGTTCAAGATCCTCAGAAAAAAAGGTACAGAGAGAGCGTTTACCGGAAAGTACTGGGACAACAAGGAAGAAGGTGTTTACAGATGCGCCGGGTGCGATAACGACCTGTTCAGCTCGGAAGCCAAGTTCAAATCCGGAACCGGTTGGCCGAGCTACAAGGAGCCGGTGGCCGAGGAGAATGTGGGAATCGAGGATGACTACAGCTTCTTCACGCGACGCACAGAAGTGCACTGTGCCCGGTGTGAGGGGCATCTCGGTCACATTTTCGAGGACGGTCCTCCCCCAACGGGTTTAAGATATTGCATCAACGGCAATGCGCTGGATTTCGCCAAAAAAGAGTCAATCTGAGTGCAGGGAAAAACATTGAACCACAGAGATCACAGAGAAAACCTGATTTATAATAATCCCACCGAAAATCTCTGTTGGAATTCAGAGTTCATTTCCTAACCTCTCTGTGTCCTGAGTCCTTGTGGTTAATTTCCTTTTGACTCAACCATTGACATAGCCGACGTGTCATCGGATTATAACCGGGATGCCGAGTATCACCATTAAATTCTCCCGGAAGTTCTGGATGATGACGATCGCCTTTATTTTCCTTGCTTTAACCGTTCTTCCCCTCCTGCTCTACCGCAGGCATCCCCTTCCCCCGGGCGCCAACCGTATGAGCAAACCGGTATCTACCTCACCTGATCATATTAATCTTCTCATAGATTCCACAGCCTACGAGCCTGCCACCGGGAAAAGAGTCATTCAACAGGTCATATTTGATGAGATCCTCGCCATGATCAGAAGAGCTGACAAGTTCATCTGCCTGGATATGTTCCTTTGGAATCCATGGCAGGGGAAAATACCCGAGGGCACCCGGGCCGTTTCAACAGAACTGGCCGAAGCGCTTATCGAAAAGAAAAGGAATGATCCTGATCTGGATATCCTTGTCCTCACGGACCCCATTAACCGGATCTACGGGCAGATGGAACCTGATTTCTTCCGGGACATGGAACGGGCCGGAATCCCGGTTATCTTCACCTCCCTGGAAAAGATGCCCGACTCGAACTGGCTGTATGCCAGATACTGGCAGTTTTACCACGGGATAATCTCGTCCATACCCTTTCTCAACAAGCTCGTCACAGGTCCTCTGTTCCCTAACCCCTTCATCAATAACGGTCCAAAAATCTCCATGCGTCAATTGGGCAGGCTCTTTCTGTTTAAAGCCAACCACCGTAAGGTCGTTGTAACTGGATCACGACACGGGGGTCTGGAGGTCCTCATCGGAAGCCTCAACCCGGCGGATGGAAGCTCCGCCCATTCCAACATGGCTCTGCATATTCGGGGACAGGTGGCTCTTGACGCTCTTGAATCAGAACTGGACCTGGCACGATGGTCAGCAGGGCAACCTGGCAGCGTTCTCATGGAACAGGTTGGGAAGGCCCACGGGAACATTGCCAGGATCGGCACCCTGGCCCC
>QIEJ01000220.1 GCA_003228585.1 Pseudomonadota bacterium | reverse complement strand
TCGTGTGCGGGAGGCGGCACGCTTCTTCGCCGCGAACCAGCCGTCCAACATCGTCATCGGGGTCGCCGCCGAACACAGTCCACCCAACTCCGTCTCGGGTGTGAGGGCTATCAATGTTCTTCTCGCTATTGCAGGCAGCGTAGACAGGGAAGGGGGAATGCTCATCGCAGGCCCGGTAGACGGTTTTGTCACCGATGCGGCCATGGAGATGAACCACGCTCTGACGGCGGATCAGCGCGGCAAACAGATCGGCGCGGACCGGTTCCGGTTCATCAGCTACCCCGGGTGGGAACTGGTCCAGGAGCAGGTAAGAAAAAAGTGGGGGGATAACCATCCAGCCGGAGCCTATCTGAACTGTATGGCCCACGCTCCCTCCGTTTTCAGGGCCATGACGACAGGCAAGCCTTATCCCGTCCGGGCGCTGATAGCCTCTGCCAGCAACCCTCTCCTCGCCTACGCCAACACGAATCTGGTGTATGAGGCATTAAGGTCCCTGGATCTTCTCGTAACCCTCGACATCACCTGGACACCCACCGCCCGGATCTCAGACTATGTCCTTCCCGCCGCCTGCTGGATGGAGAGACCCGACATGGGTAATTTCTGCTCCATCGGTGCATTTCCTCTGGTCCAGGTGGGTGAAGCGGCCGTTCCGTCGAAGGTGGAGGGCCGCTACGAGCGCTACGATGATTATGAGTTCTGGCGTGCATTGGGTTTGCACATTGGCCAGGAGGACCAGTGGCCCCAGGAGACCTTCGAACAGGTGTGGGAGCACCGGCTCGAAGAAATATTCCGGAAGCGAGGCGTCAAAACCCTTCCCGAATTCATCGAACAACAGCGTTGGGAAAAGGGAACCGTGGAACCCGGTGAGTGCGCCAAAGGGTTGGCGACACCCTCAGGAAAGGTGGAACTTCACTCGACGATTCTCGAATTGCTTGGTTACGATCCCCTGCCCGGGTACATCGAGCCGGCAGAACCAGACGAGGATTGGAAAAAGTACGGGATCATTAACATCTCCGGTGCCCGCACAATGCCCTACCACCATAGCGAATACCGGCACGTGGAAGGGTTCCGGAAGATGCATCCGGATCCCATTGTCCAGATCCCGGTGGACCTGGCCCGGAGGAAGGGTATCGTGGACGGGGACTGGGTGTGGATCGAGACTCCCCTTGGAAGGTGTAGGCAGCGCGCCAGCCTGACGACATCCTTCGATCCTGATTACATATGCACCCAGCATGCCTGGTGGTTCCCGGAACTGCCTGGTGAAGAACCTTCCCTCCACGGCGTCTGGGATTCGAACATCAACGTCACCACTGACGACGACCCTGAAAAATGCGATCCTGTCTCCGGCGGCTGGCCTTTTAAGGGTCAGTATATGAGGTGCCGGATCTCGAAGGTTTAAAAAGTAAAGGGACACAGGACCACAGAAGGAACCCGGGCAGTCATTACGAGGAGCGACGAAGGAGCGACGTGGTAATCTCAGGAAAAATCGAAACGGCCCGGAGGTTGAGGTACTGGCCTGCCGTCGTGGTCCTCTGTCTGGGACTGCTCTTTTCCTTTTTCCTGTACTCCATAGTCGTGGAGAGGGAGGAAACTGCCAACCAGGCCGGTTTCGTCAACTACGCGAATATCATCGCAGCTTCATTTCAGAGGGAGTTGGATCAGGATGTCGGGGTCCTGAAATCCATAGGGGGGCTCCATGCTTCGTCGGAGGATGTTGAGAGACATGAGTTCAGACATTTCGTGGAGGAACTCCTTACCAGTCACGATAATATCCAGGCCCTGGAGTGGGTGCCGCTGGTGAAGGGAAACCAGCGGGCACAGTTTGTGGAGATGGCGCGCGCTGAGGGCCTTGCGGCTTTCAGATTTACGGAGCTGGACGAAAAGGGCCGGATCATTGCGGCGTCATCCAGGAAGGAGTATTTCCCGGTGTTCTTCGTTGAACCCATGGAGGGAAACGAAAGAGCCCTTGGTTTCGATATGGCTTCAGATCCGGTTCGTCTTGAGGCTCTGAAAATAGCCAGAGATACAGGACAGATGATAACCACCGCGAAGGTGATCCCGGTGCAGGAAAAGGAGGATCAGTTCGGTGTCCTGATCTGCATGCCGGTGTACGGTGAGGATTCGGATCACGATACCGTTGAGGATCTTCGCGACAACCTGGAAGGTTTTTTCCTGGGTGTTTTTGAAATAGACGACCTGGTGCAGGAGTCCATGGAGGCTGTCAGTCAGAAAGGAATTAATTTTGTCCTGGTGGACGAAAATGCCCCTCCCCAGAACCGTGTGCTCGCTCACTACAGGATCAATGTGGAGAAAATTGGAGTATTGAATGGGGACGGTGAAAATATTCTGGAATCAGCCAGTGTTAAATGGAAAACATCCCTGAATATTCCGGGCCGGTTATGGTCTCTTTATTTCTACCAGTCGCCTTATTATCTGGGATCCTACAGTGTTCGTACCGCCTGGATCGTCATCGCGGCGGGTTTACCTTTCACGCTGCTGCTGGCGGGCTACATCTTCACTACCTTGAGGAATACGGCCAGGGTCGAGGGGCTTTTCAAGGAACTGAAAAGGACGAATCTGGATCTGGAAAAGGAGATGGCCCAACGCAAGCAGGCCGATGAAAAGATGAGGAAAGCAAAGGTCGAGCTGGAGATGAAGAACGAGGAACTGGAGGCTTTCATGTACATGGCGGCCCACGACCTGAGAACTCCCATCGTCAGCATCCACGGTTTTTTCGAGCTTTTGAATAGAACGCTCAATGATCAACTGGACGAAAAACAAAAATGGGTGATGGACAGGATCTCCGCCAACCTCCACCATTTCGATCATCTGCTGGGTGATCTTGTGGAGTTTTCGAGGGTCAGTGATGACTCTGTCGAAAGGGATGACATGGATATCGGGCCGGTGATCCGGCGTGTCCTTGAGGAAAACAGTGCAACCATTGAGGCTCTCAATGCAAACATCAGAACCGGGGATAAACTGCCGCCGGTTCATTTCAATGCCACACGCCTGTATCAGGTGTTTTCCAACCTGATCTCCAACAGTCTCAGATTCTCCAGGGAAGGAGTGGCGCCGGAAGTGGAGATCGGTCTGGGTGGTGAAG
>QIEJ01000124.1 GCA_003228585.1 Pseudomonadota bacterium | reverse complement strand
TTAATGACCTTGATATTACCCTGTGAAACCCTGCCTGCCCTGAGCCTGTCGAAGGGTGGAGGGACCTTTTAATGGTCACACTGTGGTAAATTAACTTTTGCGACGAGCCGACGTGAAAAACAGACTTCACTGACATGTACTCATTTCTGAGATGAACCGAAATTAATAACAGCTACCTCTTCAGCCAGTTCCGGATCCTCAAAAGCAGGTACTCATCGTTCCTCGAGTATGGATGCCAGCACCTCCGGCCGGTCGGTGAGGATGTTGTCCACGCCAAGCTCAACGTATTCAACCATGTCCACAGGGTGGTTCACCGTCCAGACATGGATCTCCTTGCCCCTTCTCTGGACCTCGAGGATCTGCAAACGGCCGGCGAGGGCCGATTCCACAACTACAGCATCGACGTCGAGTCTGGCGATATTACCAATGCTTCTGGCTACGATGAAGCCCGTCCGAATTTCCGGATCCCGTTCCCGGACACGAACTATGGCACTGTAATTGAGGGACGTCACCAGCGCCTGGTCCGTGAAATCCTCATCGTGGAGGATCCCCACCACATTGTCGGCCAGCGCATTCACATCACCTGTGGCCTTCAGTTCGATGTTCAGCTTGATCCTGCCCCGCGCCACTGAGATGGCCTCTACGAGGGTGGGAATCTTCTCTCCCTTAAAATCAGAACTGAACCAGCTGCCCACGTCAAACCGGCGGATCTGTTCCAGGGTCATCTCGGACACCTTCGCGCTCGACCCGGCCATCCTCATGAGATCGGAGTCGTGGAAAACGACGACCTGCCCGTCAGCGGTTGTCTGAACGTCTATCTCGGCATAGTGGGCACCGTCCTCAACAGCTCTTTCGATGGCGCTCAGGGTATTCTCAGGGGCGCTGAAGGAGCTTCCCCGGTGGGCGGTGATCTGTGCCCTGTCCTCGAAGTTGACCTGTGGAATAACCAGCAGCGTCAGTCCCGCAGTCACTGCCAACAGCAGAGATACCGTGGCCCAGGCCACCCTGGACCACCTTTCCTGTTGAGGATGGTCAGGTGTTGTCAGTGGAACCGGCGGCTTGTCCGGTTCATCATCAACTATTGCTCTGACACCTGAGTAAAGGCGCACCAGGACGAGGCTGAGGAGAACCACCACGAGAAACTGCACGACTATGGAAACGAGGATAAACAGGGCAATGTACAGAACCACTGAAGAGTATAGCAGGTTCGCCGGAATGGGCAGTTGGGTGAAGATCAGTTTTCCAACCTGTTTAAATCCGACGATGAGAATCTCCGGGATAGCGGCAAGCCCGACCCCTCCCAGAACCACAAACGGAACGATCCGCCATCCTGTGCCCCGGATCAGACGCCGGCTCTGCCTGATGGACTCTCGTACTGGTACATCGGCAAAGATAAGCGCCGGCAGGGAAAAAACCCACATCACGAAGAGACGGCCGTTGAGAATGAGGATACACGTCACGAGGACGACGGCGATGGCAAGAGCCGTGTACAGCTCGGGGGGTTTTTCAGTGACAAGATAGTTCAGGTCGAACCTGGACTGGAGCCTGTCAAATACCAGCAGACCGATGACGATAAAGGGGGCAGCCAGCAACAGGTGGGCCACGGCATGCGTGTATCCGAGAACTGTTATCCCGGGTATGCGCTTGATAGTCACCCAGAGGGCTGTCTTTGATTTCATGCGCAGGCCGGACCGGCCTTGCATGCTGATCATCATCATCCCTGCCATCTCGGTCCAGAAAACAGCCGTCCCGCTTGCGACAGAAACGATAAGCCAGAAAATTCCCAGAGGCGAGGTCAGAAAGGACAGGATGCTCTCGTTGCTCACAGCCAGTTTCCCGGTTGTGGAAACGAGAACCTGAAGAACAAACAGGATCACAGGTGTTGTGATGGCCAATGTAAGAGTGACGAAAAAGATGTGGTACGTCAGGAGAACCCCGAAATTCCGGCGCAGGTCACTGAGAGCTTCTCGTATTATTTTGAATGGATAAAGTTTCATTGTCGGCCGCGCTAACCGCGACGCCCGTCCTCCCGTCCACGGCGGAACTTCAGCCGTATGGGATTGCCCCCGAAGCCGTACTCTTCCCGGATCCGCCGCTCAAGATATTTGACATAGTTGTCCCGGATCTCCCCGGGCCTGTTGGTGAACAGGAGGAAGGTTGGAGGATGCGGCCCCAACTGGGTGGCGTAGAAGAACCGGACCCTGCGACCCCGGACAAGTGGGGGCTGATGGCGTTCAACAGCGTCTTCGATGAAGCTGTTGAACTGGCTGGTGGGGATCTTCTTCCCCCCCTCCTCGTAAACTTCTTCCACCGCCCCGAAGATCCTTTCCACCCTCTGCCCGGTAAGACCTGACAGGGAGATGACAGGGGCATGGGAGAAGAAAAACAGCTTCTCCCTCATCTCCTTGACCATCTGGTCGAAGGTCCTGCCGTCCTTCTCCATAAGATCCCACTTGTTCAGACCCAGGACCAGTCCTCTGCCCCGGTCCTCCGCAAGGCCGGCCAGCCTGATATCCTGCTCCACCAGACCCTCTACACTTTCGAGAAGGAGAAGGCATACGTCACACCGCTCCAGGGCCTTGATAGCCCTCATGACCGAATAACGCTCCAGGTTCTGATCGATCCTGCTCCGTCGGCGGACACCTGCCGTATCGACAAACAGATATCTTCTTCCCTCATGCTCAACCAGGGTGTCCACACTGTCCTGGGTTGTCCCCGGGACATCGGAGACAAGGAGCCTTTCCTCCCCGAGGATCCGGTTGACGAGGGTTGATTTACCGGTATTGGGACGTCCGATGACGGCAACCCTCAGATCATAAGGAGCTTCATGTACAACATCATCCTCCGGCAGAAGGTCTACCAACTCATCCAGGACGTCTCCCACGCCCGTCCCGTGAAGGGCGGAAACGGGCATGACATTATCCATACCCAACCCGTAAAACTCGGCCGCCTCCAGTTCCCTGCCGGCCCCTTCGGCCTTGTTGGCCACCATGATCACAGGTTTTTTCGTCCTGCGAAGGATGTCAGCCACTTCCTCATCGGCAGGGGTCAGACCATCGCGGGTATCGAGGACGAACAGGATGATGTCGGCCTCCTCGATGGCGATCAGAGCCTGTTCCCTGATGAGGGAGAACAGACCATTTTCCACCGTTGGATCGAGGCCCCCGGTGTCTACAAGGGTGAATTCCTTGTGCCTCCAGGACCCGACACCGTAGATCCTGTCCACCGGATATGTCGTCAACGATGGCCTTCCGGCGGCCGATGATCCGGTTGAAAAGGGTGGATTTGCCTACGTTGGGTCGTCCCACTATGGCTACGACGGCCACGACCTCATTCTCCTCTCATCAGATCACGGATAAATTCCGTTTCCAGGGAGGCTAATTCCCTGCCGGTGATGGATTGGAGGCTCTGCTCAATGGATTGCCCTTGTGAAAGCTCCGCAATGAGGACAGGGATCAGGTTTTCACCGTACATCTGGACAAGGAAATCCACAAAAGTATAGCTCGCCGCATAGGCTGCTGTTCTCTCCTCGTTGGGAAGGTTCACGAAGCTTCCCTGAAGACCGGC
>QIEJ01000157.1 GCA_003228585.1 Pseudomonadota bacterium | reverse complement strand
TTCACAAAACATTGCTTCCCTTCCCATTCTCTGACATTATCGGCCTCGGCATTTAGCGTTTGACGCTAAGTACTATGTACTGGGTACTAAGTTCTAACCCCTTTGTTCTTGGTTCATAGCCCCCTGCACCAATTTAGGTCATACCATCAGACAGGGTAATAACTTTGAAAATAACTAAAATGCGTAGAAGGACCTTCCTCAAGATAAGCAGTGGTGCTTTCCTGAGCTGCCTTTTCCCCGGCAGCTATCACTCCATCCGTGCTGGTGCACTAACGGCTGTGAAGTATGGAAAAGAGATTCCAAGCCGGTGCACACTCTGCTCTATGGGATGCGGCACCATCTGTTTCCGCGACACCGTGGGAAGATGGATAGTGGAGGGTGATCCTGACTGTCCGTTGGCGAAAGGATCTCTCTGTGCCCGGGGGACTTGTCTGACAGCCGTATCCGAGGTCACGCGGGAAGCCCGTCCCCTGCACAGGTTTCCAGGTAGTTCCCAGTGGTCTGAGATCGAGTGGGGCCAGGGTATCGACACCGTTACCCGCCGAATCAAAGACCTCCGTGACCGGGAGTTGGACCGGAGGGAGGATTCAAAAAAAGAGTCAGTCAATCGGTTCGACGGTGTTGGCGTGATCGCTGGAGGAAACCTGACAAACGAGGAAGCCTACCTGGTATCCAAGCTTTTCCGGGCTTTGGGTGTCGTGAACATGGACACCACAGTGAGAGCCGGCCGCGGTCAGGCTGTTCTCGGACTCTTCGACGTGCTTGGCCTCCCCGGTCCCACTCATCCTCCATCTCAGGTAGCCCAGAGCGATGTCGCAATCGTTGTCGGATGCAATCCTGCACAGACATCCCCTCTTCTTTCGGGTTACCTGGATGAAGTCAGACGCAGGTCAGGCACCGTGATCGTGATCGATCCTCGTTGGACCGAGACAATGAAACCAGGGGATATCTGGCTTAGAGTGCGCCCGGGATGTGATGTGGCAGTCCTTGGTGGATTCCTTTACTGGATCCTGGAGCATGGTGAGCTGAGGATAGAGGAGTTATTGAAGCATACGGACGCATCCTTCTTCACTCTCACCGAGAACATGGGAAGGTACGAGAAGCATAAAAGCGGGAAATTGAATGGAAGGTTCAAATCAGATCCCACCCTGTCTGAGCCATACACCATTTATCAACGCATGAAGGAATATTACACCCGTTACGATCTTTCTAAAGTCGCCGGCTTGACCGGAGTGGATCCCCACCTTTTCCGAAGAGCCTGCAAGGAACTGAGTCGGACCGGCCGGCAGGAGTTTTCAGCCTGTTTCATCCTCGGTTCAGGAGCCCTTGCCCGGCCATCCGGGTCCGACGCTGCAAGAATGGCAGCTATGATACAGGCCCTCCTTGGCAACCTGAAAAAACGGGGAGGGGGTGTCGTTGTCCCGGCAGGGGGAGGCAACGCTCAGGGAATCTGTGACATGGGTCTTCTGGCTCCGTTTTTACCCGGCTATCTTCATCTGCCAATCCGAGGGGACGATACTGCGGCGATTGGAGGAAACAGCGGGAGCAGGCAGGCACTCGGAGCCCTGGCTCGAGCGTGGTTCCATGACGGGAAGGTTGTCCATCTCCCTGTCATAGAGGAAAACGAAAGTCTGTCAGTCAGTACCATCTTCCGGGATATTCAGCGGGAGGAGGTCAGAGCCCTGATTGTTTTCGGAGCCGATCCCCTGGCCAGTCTGCCCAACAGCAGCACTGTGCTTAAAGCACTGGAAAAGCTCGACTTGCTTGTAGTCCTTGATGTCCTTCCTAACAGGACGAGCAGGTTCTGGCAGGAGAACATACGTCATCCGGACACCCTGAAGACGGAGGTCATATTCCTGCCCATAGAACCTCCGGCGGCCAGGTCCGGGAGCCTCACTGATGCCGGAAGAAGGGTGCGGAGTATAAAATCAGCCGGCGGTCCGATAGAAACGGTACGTCCTTTGCTGGACACTCTTGGAAATCTCGGAATCAGCATCAAACGTAAATTTGATCTGGAGAGAGGGCCGCTGTCAGCGCCCCTTGACAATTTACGATGGCCATTGCGGCATTCTATAGAAAACATAACACTGGAGATCAACGGAGTTACACAGAACTCTTCGGGCCCGGATCAGCCCCTTTCCGCAGGGAAGGAGTGGCCCGATAATGCCGCCTGCGGAAACCGTCTTTATCGGGGCTGGTTGAACGACGGTCACTGGCAGGCTGATACCAGGGACGATTCTGATCCACATGAAATAGCTCTTTTTGAAAACTGGGGTTGGTTCTGGCCTGGGGGTGTAGCAGATCCATTCTCCTGGCTATATGACCGGACCAGAGAGAGAACAGTTCTTCTCAGATGGACCGGCCAGGACAACGGTGATGCCCCGCCTCCGGGCCCGCTGATCCTGAGGACGGACCCGGAGGTGCGTTTCTGGCGGGTTACTCCGCTGGGCTCTCCGTTTCCCGAGCATTACGAGCCCTTTCACAGCCCCCTCCCCGATTTTCTGACGGGAGGCCGGTCAGACCCATCCATCCTGCAAAGGGATGAAGGGGCTGAGACCTGGGATTATCTTTCCCGGAAGCCGACGGATGTTCTCCTGAAATTCCCGGTGATCATGACGGCTCACAGGACAGGGAACATGATGGGAAGCGGAGGTGCCTTTGCCAGAGTTGATTGGCTTCTGGAACTGGGATCCGTCAGATTGCTGGAAATGGGACCGGCTCTGGCTGACGACCTTGGAGTCGTGTCCGGCGATCTGGTGACTGTCAGCACCCCCCACTCAAACAGCGATGTCCGCGCAAGGGCACTGGTGACAAATCGTCTGGGCACTTTTAATTATAAGGGTGCTTACCATCAAATGGCATCTATTACCTATTACGGAGCACAGAGTCCGGGGACCAACGAACTTTTATCAGCTGCGTTCAGCGGGTTGGACGGCGGGATGCAGACCAGGGCCTTCCTGGCGAGAATTGTTAAAGCATGAGGGCTGGTGCTCAGTATTCAGTGATCGTCAAAACTGCGTGTCGGCCGAAGCCTCGGCGAAGGTCGGAGGTGGGGGTGAAAATTCAGAGAAGAGGAGCGTTATAAAAAGGGGTTTCCCGGGCTTAACCGCTCGGTTTCGCAGAAAACCAGCTTCACTTCGCGCTTAACCCGGAAAACC
>QIEJ01000032.1 GCA_003228585.1 Pseudomonadota bacterium | reverse complement strand
CATCGTCCAGGACAGAAAGGGCGTCAAAGCGACTGTGGACGGGCTTCTTCTTGCGCATTTCTGCCGGGTTTATCCGGGATGGAGGGTGGTTGACCTGGGATGCGGCAACGGATTGGTAGGCATGACGCTGGCGGCGGACAATGCCCAGTGCACTGTCGTGGGTGTGGAGATCCAGAGAACACTGATCTCCCATGCTGCGGAGGGAGCCCAGCTTAACAACCTGCCCAATATAAGTTTTGTCTGTGGCGATCTGAGAACGTTTCCCTGGAGAAAGGACTGCGGACGGTTCGATCTGGTTGCGGCAAATCCGCCCTACCGGCAGGTCGGGACCGGAAGGATCAGCACTGATCCAGCACGAGCCATCGCCCGGCATGAACTGCTGGGCAATGCCCATGATTTCGCCCAGGCCGCCTCAGCTCTGCTGCGGATGGGAGGCCGCTCTTCATGGATCTACCTGATTGAGCGTCTGGATGACCTGTTAACAGCAATCCGTGAGAATCAGATGGAGCCCGAACGATTGAGGAAAGTGTGTTCACGGGAAGATGATACCCCCTCCCTGGTCCTGGTCGAGGCTGTCAAAGGTGCCGGTTCACGGGGGGAATTTACTGAAGAGCCGCCCCTCGTCCTCTACCGTGGAGCTGAAGGACGGGACTATACAGAGGAAGCAAGGCGGATTTTATACGGAGAGTAAGTTTCAGGACGTGGCTGTTGACATTCCCCCCCCATTGAAGTTACCTTTTGACCGCCCCTCTGATTAATAATCTGTTCAAGGTGCCTAAGATGATCATGACCAGGGTTTCAGCCAGTTTCTTTATTGTCGCCTTCATCCTTCTGCAAGCCGTCCATGCTTTGGCTGCTACTGATGCCCCCAATCTCAGAACCCTTGAGGTGTATTACATATCCCTGAAGGGCGGGGTAACGGCATTCTCGGACATTTCCTTTAACGATTTCAAGGACGATCCTGACCTTGGGAATCTCACGGCCACCCTGGGCTCAGGTGTTGAGGGAGCGGTTGCTTTCGGGTGGGCATTTGGCGACGGCCGTGTGGAGATCGAGGGCGGTTACTATAAGAGCGATGTGGAAACCATCGCTAATATCTCTGTGACGGGGATTGAATATACAATGGCCACCCTGATGCTCAATGGTTATTACGACATTGAGACCCATAAGAGCTGGCGTCCCTATCTCGGGGCGGGTATCGGGGCAGCTGATATCATTGTTGATGTTCCGGGAGCTCAAGACGACGCTTACGCTATTGCGTATAAGCTGGGGGGCGGACTGATGCTTGACCTGGGCCAGCGTGTTTCTCTGGATCTGGGTTACATGTTCCTGTTCACCAGTGATTTCAGTCTTACTACCCCTGATGGGGAATTCGTCGAAAGCATTGCCGGACACACCATTACAGCTGGCTTACGGTTCCTCATTTACTGAGGTTTTAATCCTGCTCTCTCCGCTCTCTCTCCAATTGGAACCGAATATCTTTCACAATACCCTGTCCCACATCTCTCTCCAGGCGTTTGATAAGTTCATTCTTCCGCAGAGCCAGCTCGTTCATCCATCCGGAGCTGCTGACGGAAACCACCATTGTGTTACCCTGAAATCGAAGAGGCCTGGAGTGCTTTGACGCATCCTGGGCAATACTGCCCCAGCTATTCAGAGCACGGCCTCTGAGTGCCGTGTCCTCAGGCATGTCCAGGTTCTGCATTACCCTCTTGATAATGTCATCAACCCGGGTTGGGGCCCTTCTTCCTCTGCGTTCTCTCATCTTCCCGATCTGCTCCCATGTTCCGTCACGGAACTGTTGGAGATTTCCCATGACTTTGTGGACTGCATACTGTATACATTGTACACAATCCCGATCATTCCACAGCCACCTTTCATCTGTAAAATTATATCAGGAATATGAAGCTTAGAAAGCACAAAACATTACGAGAACAGATAGCGGCCTCACTGCGTGAATCAATTATCAAACGGGAGCTGCGTCCTGGACAGAAGCTGACGGAACCGGAATTGGCAGCCCGTCTCGGTATAAGCAGGACCCCTATCAGGGAGGCTTTTCGTCAACTGGAGAGCGAAGGTTTCCTCACTGTAATCCCCAGACGGGGAGCAGTGGTGTCCACCATCACGGCCAAGGAGATCGAGGATTTTTACGAACTGAAGAGTCTCCTGGAGGGGTACGCAGCCCGCATGGCTGTGGAAAAGATCACCGATGAGGATATCGAAAAACTGAAAAAGATCAACCAAAACCTGGCAGAGTTGGCGGAAAAAGAGCAGTTGGAAGGTTTTTTTGCGAAGAACGACGAGTTTCACAGCTGCTTTCTGGAACTCTGTGGTAACATCAAGCTTGTGGAGATCCGGAATTCAATGGTCAAGAGGTTTCTGGGTTTCAGGATGGCGACTCTGTCCCTGCCTGGAAGGCTTAAAAAGTCGGTCAAGCAGCACAGAAAGATCATCACGGCCTTCGAACGTCGGGATGGAAGGCTGGCAGAGGCGGTGGTTCTGGAACACGCTATTCTGGGTGGTGAGGAGTTGGTCGAACATGTCAGGAGAGTTGAGCAATCCATAGGATCCAATGGGGAATGAAGGATTTCAAGATAAGAATCGAGGAACCAAAGCTTCTCTCTGAGGACATAGCCGAGTCCATCAAGAAGGCCATTATCACAGGGAAATTCAAACCGGGCGAGAAAATCTCCGAAGGTGAACTGGCCGAGACCATGGGGACGAGCAGGACCCCTCTGCGCGAAGCGTTCCGAAAGCTGGAGAACGAGGGGTTTATCGAAATCATCCCGCGCAAGGGAGCCGTGGTCACCGAAATCTTTCCTGATGAGGCATACGATCTTTACCAGATCAAAAGCGTTCTTGAAGGCCTGGCAGCCAAACTTGCCGTGTCTCGAATCATGGAGAAGGAGATCGACAAGCTCGAAAAGATCAACGAAGACCTGAAAAGCCTCATCGACAAAAATGACATTGACATGTTCTACAAGACCCATCAGCAATTCCACGAGGTGTTTGTCAAGGCGTGCGATAACAACAGGCTTATCCAGATGGTCCGAAACCTGAATGACCATTTCAAGAGGTACGGGATCGTTTCCCTGGCGCTTCCAGGCCAATTTGAAAATGCCACCAGGCAGCATGCGGAAATCGTCGAGGCCTTCCGTCTGGGAGATGAGAAGCAGGTTGAGGCAAAGGTCAAGGAGAA
>QIEJ01000083.1 GCA_003228585.1 Pseudomonadota bacterium | reverse complement strand
GAAGAAAAAAGATAAAAAGCTCAAGGCCGTCAAGTGAAGACGAACGGGCGGAGGTTGCGATTGGGCGCATGGGAGAGTGGGCGAGGGGGCGGGGTTGAGTATCGAGGTAACGAGGTGTCGAGGTATCGGGGTAACGAAGTGGCGACCGTGCGACCGTGCGAAGTAAATCTCTCAGTCGTAAAAGTCTCCAAGTCGCAAAGTCGTGACTCAGTAAACTGGGATTGCCACGTCCCGTTGGTCCTCGCAATGACAAGCGCTTAATTTTGGATCTTGGATTTTGGATTGAATCTGGAATGTGGAATTTGGAATCTGGAATCGCGAATTTTAAAATAAGAGGTATCCAATGAAACACACAATTTCAGTGACAGTGGAAAACAAGTTCGGTGTTCTGGCCAGGATAGCTGGGCTTTTTTCCGGCAGGGGTTTTAACATTGAGAGCCTCAGCGTCGGAGAAACGCTGGATCCTGACATCTCGCGGATGACTATCGTGACCCGCGGCGATGACCGCATCATCGAACAGGTTACGAAACAGCTAGGCAAACTTGTGGATGTCATCAAGGTTGCAGATCTGATTGATACATCCTTCGTGGACCGCGAGATGATCCTTGTGAAGATATCGGCAACCGATAAGACCAAAGCAGATATCCTCCGGATCAACGAGATCTTCAGGGGGAAGATCGTGGATATCTCCCCTGCGACCTATACATTTGAGATCACAGGTGATCAGGGAAAGATAGGAGCATTTATCAAGCTGATCCAACCCTTCGGGGTCAAGGAAATCGTAAGAACCGGCAAGGTCGCTATCATCCGGGAGATGAATGGAGAGTGATTTCAGTAGAAAGTAGTCATTGCGAATCACGCCGTTGGCGTGATGAAGCAATCCCGGGTAACGGTATCGAGGTATGGATGTGTCGAGGTAACTGGGGAAAGCGATTGTCATCGCGAGCGACCAGTGCAGTCATTGCGAACTGCCTGGATTGTGAAGCAATCTCAACCATACGAGACTGCTGTAGTCGTAAAACGCCTCGTATAGGTCAGGTAACCTCGACTATCTGAGATTGCCACGGAGGCTGCAGTTGCCGCCTCCTCGCAATGACAGACGCTTTATTCTGAAATCTGGCATATGGAATTTTAAACATGGAACCGGTTGTACGAAGAAAGGAGTTCGCCGAATGAACGTTTTTACAGATAAAGAGATCAAGATCAAAGGGAAGCCCCTCGCGGGCAGGAAGGTGTCAGTCATCGGGTACGGAAGCCAGGGCCACGCCCAGGCCCTGAACCTCAAGGAAAGCGGTGTTGATGTGACCGTCGGTCTCGTCGAGAATGATCCCGGGCGGAAGGCCGCCGCAAAGGCCGGCTTCGAGGTTACCTCCATTGAGGAGGCCTCTGCCAACGCCGATGTTATCATGTTGCTGGTGCCCGATGAGTTCCACAAAACCGTCTACGAGAATGCCGTTTTTCCCAACGCCAAAGAAGGCTTCACCCTGGCGGTATCCCACGGTTTTTCAATCCATTACGGACAGGTGACACCGTCTTCGGGTATGGATGTTATCATGATCGCCCCCAAGGGCCCCGGACATCTTGTGCGCCAGGAGTACACCCACGGACGCGGGGTTCCCGCTCTCATCGCTGTTCATCAGGATGTCAGCGGCAGTGCCAGGCAAACGGCCCTGGAATACGCTGCGGGTATCGGGGCGGGCCGCGTCGGGATCCTGGAGACGACATTTCGTGAAGAGACTGAAACTGACCTGTTCGGTGAGCAGGCCGTTCTCTGCGGCGGAGCGACACGGCTTGTGCTGGCCGGGTATGAGACTCTGGTGGAAGCCGGCTATTCCCCTGAGATGGCCTATTTCGAGTGTCTCCACGAGCTGAAGCTCATCGTCGATCTCATGTATCAGGGCGGCATCGCCACAATGCGCTACTCTATCAGCAATACAGCCGAGTACGGCGATCTGACCAGGGGAGACCGGATCATAGATGACATGGTCAAGGATGAGATGAGGGAAATCCTCGAAGAGGTCCAGAGCGGGGAGTTCGCAAGGGAATGGATCCTGGAGAATCAGGCCGGCAGACCGGTTTTTAATGCGCTCCAACGCCAGGCTGCCGAACATCCCATTGAGGAAGTGGGCAGAAGACTCAGAGGTCTTATGCCCTGGCTCAAAGAGCAGGCCGCAGTCAAGGAAGACGAGTGAAATCAGGGATCAGGGGAAAGAGGGGGAGACGGGGAGCATGGGCGAGGGGGCGACAAGGAGTGAAAAGTGGATAGTAGAAGCCCGAAACGCGGATCTATCCCGTCGAGGGGCTCGTCCCGGGCACATTGTCGCTGGCCGCCGCGGGAATGCTCTTTTTCCTCGGGGTTCCGGTTGCAGGTATGTTTCTTGTCTTTGCTTCAGTCGGTATCCTGCTGTTTTTCAGGGATCCGAACCGTGTAGCCGCTGAAGGTAGTGGACGGATCCTTTCGGCGGCCGACGGCAGGGTGATCGCAGTTGAGTCTGTGGTTGAGAGCAGATACCTCAATGCGGATGCTCTGAGGATCAGCGTGTTTATGAGTATTTTCAATGTGCACATCAACAGGGTCCCGGCCGACAACCTGGTGCTGGATGTCAGGCACATCAACGGCGGGTTCAGAATGGCTCACCTCGAAGAAGCCAGCCTGGAGAACGAGCGTACAGAGATCTTTCTCGAGGACGAATCCGGGCGCCGGAGCCTCATGGTTCAGGTTGCCGGCCTGGTGGCACGCCGGATCATCTGCCGTCTTGAACCCGGTGATCTGGTAAAGGGCGGAAGCCGTTTCGGCCTGATCTGCTTCGGGTCGCGAGTGGACCTTTATCTGCCGCCCGAGACCATTCCGGCTGTGGAAGTGGGTGACAAGGTGAAAGCAGGATTATCGGTGCTGGGAACTTTGAAATGACCGGAAAAACCGCAGATAATAAACAGGCACACGAACCCGGGATCCGTCCTGTGGCAAGTGAACATTCCGTGGACGCTGATACGAAAAAGAAGTCTACGGGAGGGAGACGGGCTGTTTACCTGCTGCCTAACATGATCACCACACTGGCCCTGTTCTCCGGTTTTATCTCAGTGGTGGCGTCGCTGGATGGCGCTTATACCAGGGCATCCATCGCCATCATCGTTGCCGGGGTGTTCGACGCGTTGGACGGGAGGATCGCCCGAATGACGAAGACGGCTTCCCTGTTCGGTGTTCAGTACGACAGTCTTTCGGATATCGTCGCGTTCGGAATGGCGCCGGCCATACTCATGTATACGGCTGTACTCAGGCCGTTGGGGCGTTTCGGATGGCTGGGGGCGTTCCTGTTCCTCGCGTGTGGGGCCTTGAGGCTGGCACGGTACAATGTTCAGGCTCAGAAGGTTGGACAGAAGCATTTCACGGGCCTGCCCATTCCGGCAGCTGCCGGTGTCGTTGCCGCCGGGATGCTCCTGGTCGGCGATGAAGGGCTGAAAAACGGTCTGCTGGAAGTTGCGGTCATCCTGGCTGTGTATCTGCTGTCGTTCCTGATGATCAGCACAATTTCCTACCCGAGCTTGAAGCAGGTGGTGATACCCCGCAAAAAAGCTTTCCAGGTTTTGGCCGGCCTGGTTGTGTGCCTGGTGCTTGTTGCCAACTACCCGGCACATTTCCTGTTCAGTTTTGGAGTGACATACACCATCCTAGGACCTGTCCTGGGAGGCTGGATACTCAGGAAACTCGGTTCGGATGATGCTGAAAAGATGGAGATTTTTACCCTCGAGGATGAGGACATTCTTGAGGCCGATGAAGAGGAGGTGGTGACGCCAAATGGGACTTAGTGAAGGTGGTCTCAGGTTGACCGGGCCGTTTCGGCGGGTTGGAGTGTCCATGAGCGCACCCCATAACCTTCCGGAAGCTTCCCGGTCGGAGCTGTAACAACCCGTATCAATTGAATTGTTTTCAACCAATTCCGGGAACGGAAGGAGGCAACAGGATGTCTGAAAGAATAATCGTATTCGACACGACACTGAGGGATGGTGAACAATCTCCGGGCGCATCCATGAACCTGGGGGAAAAGATCCAGGTGGCCAAACAGCTGGAGAGATTGAACGTGGATGTAATAGAAGCCGGATTTCCCATCGCCTCGGAGGGTGATTTTGAGGCGGTAAAAGCTGTGGCCGGGACCGTGAAAAAGCCGCAGGTCGCGGGTCTGTGCCGGGCAAGCAAAAAGGACATCGATCGGGCGTGGGAAGCCCTGAAGGGGGCCAGAAAGCCAAGGATTCACACTTTCATCGCCACCTCCGATATCCACGTCAAGCTCAAGTTCCGGAAAACTCACGAAGAGATAAAGCAGGCTGCCGTCAACGCGGTGCGTCACGCCGCCGGGTACACCGACAACGTACAGTTCTCGGCGGAGGACGCCGCGCGCAGCGATGTGAAATACCTGTGCGAGGTCATCGAGGCCGTCATCGATGCCGGGGCGATAACAGTGAACATCCCGGACACAGTAGGGTACGCCATTCCCGATGAGTTTGGCCGACTCATCGCCACCATCCGGGAAAAGGTGAGCAATATAGATAAAGCGGTCCTGGCTGTGCACTGTCATAATGACCTTGGTCTGGCGGTTGCAAACTCCCTGTCTGCTATAGCCAACGGAGCCCGTCAGGTGGAGTGCACGATAAACGGTATTGGTGAACGGGCCGGGAACGCCTCCCTGGAGGAGATCGTGATGGCCATCAGAACAAGGCATGATCACCTCCATGTCAAAACGAACATCAAAACCGAACAGATCTATCGAAGCAGCCGCCTGGTGTCGTCAATCACCGGGATACTGGTCCAGCAGAACAAGGCCATTGTGGGAGCCAACGCTTTTGCCCACGAGGCCGGGATACACCAGGACGGCATGCTGAAGGAGAAGACGACCTACGAGATCATGACGCCCGAGTCCATAGGCGTCAAGGAAAGCACCCTGGTGCTGGGCAAGCATTCCGGCAGGCACGCGTTCAGGGAAAGGATCAAGGACCTGGCCATCGATCTGAACGACGATGATCTCGAGAAAGCCTTTGTGGCCTTCAAGCACCTGGCCGACAAGAAAAAGACCATCTACGATGAGGACATAGAAGCCCTGGTCGCCGATGAGATTCTCCGGCTGCCGGACCGTTTCAAGCTGGAAAGCGTGACCTTTACCAGCGGAACAGGTGTTGTTCCGTCGGCCACCGTGGAGATGGAGGTAGACGGCAAGAAAAAGGTCAAGGCGGAGTTCGGAGATGGTCCTGTCGACGCCATCTTCAAGGCCATCAAGAAGATCGCTAAAAGCCGGGCAAAGCTTCTGAGGTTCACGGTCTCGGCCGTAACCGGTGGCGCGGATGCCCTGGGTGGTGTCACCGTCCGGATCAAGGATAACGGTCATACAATCATCGGGCAAGGAGCGTCATCGGATATCATCGTGGCATCGGCCAGAGCCTTCATAAACGCCCTGAACAAGCTGGAGTACCGCAAGAGGAACATCCAGGGGGAGAAGCCGAC
>QIEJ01000194.1 GCA_003228585.1 Pseudomonadota bacterium | reverse complement strand
AAATCCAGTCCGGAAAAAGTTCGCTTTGACCAAAACCCGCCCCGGTAAGCCTGGATATTACAACAAGCCATCCCTGGTACATGAAATTCCCAGGAAAATGTAACTGCCATCCCTGTCAAAACGGTTGTTGCATGCTTTCCCCTCAAAAGGGTCTGACACCCAGCTTTGCGGGGTCTGGCACCAAGCATAGGTTTGTGACCCCCTGCTGCATGTCAACGGCGTGGGCCCCGCGAAACTTGAATCACTTAAGAAGTACCTGGAGGTGGAAGGCGGTTCTGATCCATAAACAGTTGACAAATTCACTCGGTATAGTTAAATTCTATAAAAACCAAACCTCCAAGTCAGGAATGGGAGAGTCCATGTTTGACACCGTAAAGGCCGATATAAGGGCTGCCAGAGAAAGGGATCCGGCATGCCGGGGCACACTGGATGTTATCATCAGCTATCCGGGTTTCCACGCTGTTTTTCTACACAGGATATCCCATCGCCTATGGGGCTGGCGTTTTTATACCCTGGCGAGGTTCCTGTCCCATGTGGCCAGGTTTCTAACCGGAATCGAAATCCACCCTGGAGTGAAAGCGGGCAAAGGTTTCTTCATCGATCATGGTATGGGGGTTGTTATCGGTGAAACCGCCGAGATCGGACAGAACGTCACCCTCTACCAGGGGGTTACCCTGGGTGGTGTGAGCCTGAAAAAGGAAAAACGGCACCCGACCCTGAGGGACAATGTGGTCGTTGGAGCCGGTGCAAAAGTACTTGGACCTTTTGAGGTAGGGGAAAACAGCCGCGTCGGTTCCAACTCTGTGGTGGTCAAGGAAGTTCCTCCCAACTCCACGGTTGTAGGAATACCGGGCCGGGTTGTGATCAAGGAAGGGAAGAAGATCGATGAAGTGGATCTCGACCACCAGATCATGCCCGATCCGGTTGCCAAGGCCTTCAACTGTCTCATGGAACACGTCCAACTTCTCCACAGACGTCTCAATGACCTGAGTGAGAAGGAGGGTCACGATCAGGGCAGGTTCGAGGAGCTGAGCTGCAGGCTGGACAGCATCGTCAAGGATTCCATAAAACAGGCGGATGGACACTCAAGGAAACAGGAGAAAAGACCGGAATGAAGATTACCACCAGAGCCAGTTACACCATTCGCGCCCTGCTGGACCTTGGTCAGCACTCAGCCAATGGACGTCCGGTCAGGCTTTCCGATATCTCCATGAGAGAGGGGATTTCCCACGCATACCTGGAACAGCTCTTCAACCGTTTGAAGGGGGTAAACGTAGTGAAGGGCAAAAAGGGTCCGGGCGGAGGCTATATCCTCGGCAAGGATGCAAAAGACATTCTCATTGGTGATGTCATCAGCGCGGTAGAGGGGAAGGAAAAACTTTTTCTTTGTTCCGAGGACACCACCGATGATGAACTCTGTCACCGCTATAAGGAATGCATAACCCACCACCTCTGGGAGAGACTGTCCCAGAGAGTACATCGCTTCCTCAATTCCATCAGTTTGGCGGATCTTCTGAAGGACGCCAAACTTCTCGAGGGGCACAGGGAGAAACTCGATGAACAGGATCTACCTTGATCACAACGCCACTACCCCGGTTCGCCCTGAGGTCAGGGACAGGATACTTCCTTTCCTGGACGAACTGTATGGAAACCCCTCAAGCCCTCATTCCTTCGGGCAGGAAGTGAAGGTCCAGCTTGACGATGCCAGAGAGAGGATCGCTTCTCAGCTTGGTGCTTCCCCGGCTGAGATCGTATTCACCAGCGGTGGGACGGAGAGTGACAATGCGGCTCTGAAGGGTGTTGCCTATGCCGCCGGGAAGGGCCACATCATAACCACCCTCATCGAACATCCAGCTGTGATGCAGCCTGCCTCCTATCTTGGGAAGACGGGTTTTGACGTCACCTACATCAAGGTGGCGTCTGACGGTATTGTGGATCCCGATGAGATAAAAAAAGCCATCAGACCCGACACGATCCTGGTTTCGGTCATGCACGTGAACAACGAGGTAGGGACCATCCAGCCCATCGAACAGATCTCGGCTGTGACCAGAGAGGCGGGTGTTCCCATGCACACGGATGCAGTACAGAGTTTTGGTAAACTCCCCACCAGAGTGGATGATCTGGGAGTTGACCTCATGTCAATTGCGGCTCACAAGATATACGGTCCTAAAGGTATAGGAGTTCTTTATATTCGCAAGGGCACCAGGATCGATCCGTTGATCATCGGCGGGGCCCAGGAGAAACGCAGGAGGAGCGGTACGGAGAACATAGCCGGCGCCGTGGGATTTGGTGAGGCCATCGTCCAGGCCGAGAAGGAAAGGGCTGAGGTTTACGACAGGCTGACCGTCATGAGAAAGAGGTTCATCGATACCATTTCTGAGAAGATTCCCGATATTACAATCAACGGAAACGCGGGCGCCACATTCCCGTCCACAGTAAGCGTCAGCGTCAGTCGAGTGGAGGGTGAGTCACTGCTGCTCTCCCTGGACATGGAGGGGGTGGCCATTTCCACAGGATCGGCCTGTTCGTCGGGTTCTCTTGAGCCCTCCCACGTTCTCGTCGCGATGGGGATCGATACTGTTCTGGCTCAGGGGACCCTTCGCTTCAGCATGGGCCGGGGGACCACTGACGAGGAGATAGAATACGTGTTCGAGGTCTTCCCCCCTATCGTTGAAAGGCTCAGGGCCATGTCGCCGTTAGGTGCCCGGTGGAAGGAGGAATATAGTCAGGCCAAAGCCTGATTTCCAGTAATCAGTAGAGAAATCAGGGCGCCGGTCTCAGGGCGCAGGGCGGGCAGGGCGTTGCGATTGTCATCTATAAGAGGTAAGCAAATGAGCATGTACAGCGAAAAGGTAATGGAGCACTTCAGAAATCCGAGGAATGTCGGTGAAATTGAAAATCCGGATGGCGTCGGTGAGGTCGGCAACGCTGCCTGTGGGGACATCATGAAGATTTTCCTGAAGGTTGAGGGAGATGTCATAGAGGATGTCAAATTCCAGACCTTCGGCTGCGGGTCGGCTATTGCCACCAGCAGTATGGTTACAGAGATGGTCAAGGGCAGGACATTGGAGGAGGCTGAAGGTGTGACGAACAAGGCGGTGGCCGAGGCGCTGGACGGCCTGCCTCCCATGAAGATGCACTGTTCGAACCTCGCTGCCGATGCCCTGCACGCGGCCATAAAGGACTTCAGGGAGAAGCACGG
>QIEJ01000040.1 GCA_003228585.1 Pseudomonadota bacterium | reverse complement strand
CACACCAAGGGCTTGACGACGTGGCAATCTCTGGGAGCGAAGCGACTGCGTCAGTCTCATATAGCTGAGATCGCTTCGCGCGGGTCCGGCTCGCGATGACGATCGCAACGTACTTTCGCCCTCTCGCCCATGCGCCCAATCTCCCCCTCTATTTTTCCATGTTCCCTACTTCAAGGCTGGATTAAAATAACCGAAGCGCAGGTCGGGGAAGTTTTCCCGAATCCTTTCCAGGAGCGTCAGGATTCCCATGTTCTTTCCAGTCCCCTCCCAATTCATGGAGTCCATGTAGTAGTCAGGATCTATATTAAGGTTTCTCCACTGGATCATGTCAATCCCGGTCTGTCTCAACAGAGGTTCCAGCGCGTGGACCTCTTCGAGTTCATCTGTGAAACCCGGGAAAACAAAATAGTTGATAGAGACGAACCTGCCCATGGCGGTGCCCAGCAAAATGCTGTCGACAACATCCTGAAAGGTGTAGTTGACGGGCATGAAATAGCTGTTGTAGAAATCCTCACGGGTGCTGTTAAGACTGATGCGCACACTGTCCAATCCCACCCGGAAAAGCCGCTTGAGGACATGGGGCATGCTGCCGTTGGTGTTCAGATTGATGGTCCCGGAGGAGGTCTGTTCCCTGATCAGGCCTATCGCTCTTTCGAGAAGGTCACCCTGGGTCAGGGGTTCCCCCTCGCACCCCTGACCGAAACTGACTACAGATTCCGGGACATTTTCCAGGTGTGGCACCGCCACCTGTGCGATCTCCTCAGGTGTCGGGACGAAACCGATCCTCTCCTGGGTGGCTGGCATGCAGCTGTCTTTCTGGAGGGAGATGCATCCGAGACAGACAGAGTTGCAGCCTTGTGAGGTGGGAAGCGGCGCTTCGTATCGCCCCATAAACAGGTTGCGGGCGGCAGGGCACCTGTAGGTTATGCAACAGTGCGCCAGGTGTTCAATGAGGCGGTTTTCCGGGTGGTCATGGACGGCCAGCCTCGCGTTCTGATCCTCTGTACCGTCGGCAGGAAAACAGTCGAGGTCCTGACGGGGATCCGGATCGATGCGAATCGCGGTGGTGACAAATGATTCACCCTCCCAGCCGAGGGACGAGTAGGTATAGAGGGGCAGGACAGGAGTGTCATGTTTTCTTGCGAACGCCGCCCACAGAAGTGAAGTGAAAGCTGGCGGCAGAAAGGCCGACACCGCGAATACAGGTTGGCCCTCGAAGGATCTGACAATCCGCTCCTGTCCGCTTTGCGGGTCAAGGCCCACCGGATGACGTCCTGGCAGGACGAAAAGATCCGCGCCATGGGGCACCTGTATGATCTCACTTTTTTCAGGAGGTCTGTGATTTCTGCCCTCAGCCCCCATCATCCTCAGTTCCGGATGTTCGAAGATCCTCCCCTCGCTATCGGCCATGACCATGAGGGGACTGTTTTCCAGGTTTCGATATTTGTTCAATTCATCAGCCTTTTTGATTAATTGATCCTGAGGGTTGACTTGAAGCATTCCAGGTGCCTAGATTATCAAATTGTGAATAAAGAAAAACAAAAGTATATCATACCGGTTGTTTTATTCCTTACTGTGCTCGTCATCCTGCTGGTTCTCGGAGGACCGTCAGCAAAGGGACGTTTTTATCTGGATTCAGAAGGGTATTTTCGATCGCTCCCCTATTTTCAGGAGAGATCCCTCACCTGGGAGAAGGTCAGGGACGTTGTCTGGAAAAATCCATACCCAGGCAGCAAACGGATCCTTCCCAATCTTAGCTTTATTGTCCAGAATCATCTTGCGGGCTTTACAGCGGCATCAGGTCGATACGTCAATCTGGCCCTCCACTCCCTGAATATTGTTCTTGTCTTTGTTCTCCTCAGGAATATTCTGCTTTTGATCGGGAGGAGGGAAGACCACTCCACCAAAGGCGCTGCAGTCGGAGCCCTTCTCTGGGGGTTCAATCCGTTCGTGACGGAGTCGGTTTTCTATGTCATTCAGCGCATGACCCTCCTGTCCGCGACTTTCTACCTGGCAGCGGTCCTTTGTTATCTGCAGGTTCGATCAGCAGACGGAATTAAACGCTGGCTGTGGTCTGCAGTCCTCGCTTTGACCTACACGGCATCTGTCCTTTCCAAGGAAAACGGCGTCCTTATTCTCCTGGGCATAATGTGTCTTGAGATTGTGCTGCCTTCGGCTGAAAAAACTGAGGGTAAAGTTCCGGCTAAAAAACTTGTGATGATAGCCGGGCTGTTTATTGGGCTCTCTCTGGTTTTCGCTCTTATTCTTGGCTATAATCCTGTATCCGTCGTCAGGGACATCTTTTCCCCCGGTCAGGCGCGTGAATTTACGATGGGCCAACGGGTTCTGACTCAAGGCAGGGTTCTTGTTCACTATCTGAGTCTCCTGTTTTTTCCCTCCCCCGGAAGGCTCTCATTTCTCATGAAGTACAAGTTGTCAACATCCCTTGTTTCACCACCGGCAACCATCCTCGCGTGGGCTGCGATCATTGGCATTATTGCCATGGCATTCAGGCAGCGGCGCCGCTGGCCGCTGATATCCCTTGCGGTGCTCTGGTTTTTTTCGAACCATCTTCTCGAATCGTCGGTTTTGATGCTCGAAATGGCCTTTGCCCACAGGAATTATCTGCCCGCTGTCCTTGTTTTTCTACCTGTGGGTGATTGGGTTGCCGCCAAAAGATTGAAGGAGAGAGCAGGTGCCGCCTGCTGGTTAGTGGTGGTGGTTGCTCTTATCCTCTTTGGAACCGGGCTTAATCAAAGGGCACGAGTGTGGGGAAACCCTGAAATTTTCTGGGAGGATGCCGTCAGAAAATCTCCGGGCAGCCTGAGGGGCTACATTAATCTTGGAATCCTGTATGACCGGAAAGGGAATGAGGGCAAAGCCCTCTCGATCTATCGCGAAGGAGAGAAGAATGCGTTTGAGGAAAAACCGGGATTCTGGAGCGATCTATACTGCAACATCGGTATCGCACTGATGGAACAGGGCAGATACAGGGAATCGGAGCCTTATATGGACAGGGCCCTGGAAATAACCATAAATGAGGATTATCTCTACAGTATGGCGAAGCTTCAGCGCTATCTGGGGAACACGAAGAAAGGCCTGACGGCTCTCAGTCCATCTCATGAAAGCGCTTTACCATCTGGATGCGGGAAACCTGGATGCAGCCCGGGAGGAAGTCATTATTGAACTCAGGCTCTATCCTGATAAAAGAGCGGCAAAAATACTTCTGGATCGAGTCAGGAGAAAACAATCCCTGCTCAGCAAGTAATGGTTTTTTTTATGGAAACACATTGCCAAGTTGTTATAATCATCAATTGCTGTTTTACGGTTTGATATTTTCCTGTTGTCGTCATCTCAAGGAATCCCGCTCCCCTGAAGGTCTTTCGGCAGGTTCACCGTTTTGGATTGGCCAGCCGGGGG
>QIEJ01000253.1 GCA_003228585.1 Pseudomonadota bacterium | reverse complement strand
GCCGACCTGAAGATCGTTACCGGCCTGGTCGAGCCGCACTTCATGGCCGGCTACTCCGGCGGCCGCAAACTGGTCGCACCGGGGATTGCCTGCCAGGACACGATCCTTTCTTTCCATTCCGCGCGATTCCTGGAGAATCCCAGGTCCGCTAACTGCGTTATCGATGGCAATCCCCTCCACGAGGAGCAGATTGAGATCGTTCGAAAGATCGGGGGAATCGTGGGGGTCAATGTGGTCATCGACGAAAACCGGCACATGGGATTCGTCAATTTCGGCGAGGTCGAGGAGAGTCACCGGGAAGCCGTCGAGTTCATCAGGAAACATGCGGAGGTGGCCCTGCCCAGACGCTTCCGGACGGTCGTCACCACGGGCGCCGGGTATCCCCTGGACAGGACGTATTACCAAACTGTCAAGGGCATGGTGGGCGTCCTTGATATTCTGGAACCCGGAGGAACCATCATTATCGCCAGCGAGTGTTCGGAAGGGATGGGCAGCCGGGAATTCGTCGAGGCCCAGCGGCTGCTTCTGGAAACGGGACCGGACCGGTTTCTGGCCGTTCTCAAATCGCGTGAGAAGGCCCATGTCGACGAATGGCAGACCGAGATGCTGGTCAAGGCTTTACGGGTCGGGACGGTCAGGCTCTATACGTCAGGCTCTATACGACGGGCCTGAGTGAAGAGAACCTTCAGGACGTGTTCGTGGATCTGGTCTCTTCCGTGCAAGATGCTGTCAGCGCCAGTGTGAAGGCGCATAATGACCCGGACGTGGCCGTGGTGCCCGAAGGACCCTACGTCATCCCTTATCTTGGCGCAAACCTGTAATCCGGCATTTCCTGATTTAAACTGTAACCGGTAACAAGCTGAAGGTAACAGGGAAGGTTTCCCTTGTTACCTGTTGCTTATCACTTGAAACTGATGCCCTGACACCGGTCTTTCATGCTGCGGCACAAGGAGATAGAGCTATGAGAAGGACACGCATCGTCTGCACCATAGGACCCGCTGCCAGCTCGAGCAGGATGCTGGAGAAGCTCATCAGAGCCGGCATGGATGTGGCCCGCCTCAACATGGCCCACGGAACCCGGGAGGAACATCTCGCGGTCATCACCCGTCTCCGAAGGCTGAGCCGGAGGAGGAACAGGCCCGTAGGGATCCTCCTGGACCTCGCGGGGGTCAAGCTGCGCATCAGCGAGGTCCAGGGCTCCGGGGTGGTGCTGGAGAAGGGGGCTCAGGTACTTCTCCGGCAGGGGCGTCGGCCCGCCACTTCCAGGACGCTTTTCATCCCCTACTCCGGTCTCACGAAAGACCTGAAGGAAGGGCACCGGGTCCTCATCGACGACGGCCGCGTGGAGCTTGTGGTCACCGGAAGGAAAGGGAACGCTCTCACGACCCGGGTGTGTGAAGGGGGAACACTCACCTCCCACAAGGGCGTCAACCTTCCCGACACGGACATCTCAACCCGGTCCTTCACGCCCAAGGACCGGGCCGACCTGGCCTTCGGGATCAGACACGGGGTCGACGCCTTCGGCGTTTCCTTCGTTTCCACTGCCGAGGACATGACGGTCGTGAAAAAAGCACTTAAAAAGGCCGGTTACGAGGCCCCCCTTGTTGCAAAGATCGAGAGGCCATCGGCCCTGGAGAACATCGGGGAGATCATGGACGTCGCCGACGGTATCATGGTGGCCCGGGGAGACCTCGGTGTGGAGGTCTCGGCCGCCGCCGTGCCCATCATCCAGAAGGACCTGATCCTGAGCGCCGCCAGGAAGAACCGGTTCGTCATCACCGCCACCCAGATGCTCGAGTCCATGACCCACAGCTCCGTGCCCACCAGGGCCGAGGCTGCCGATGTGGCCAACGCCGTCCTGGACGGTTCCGACGCAGTCATGCTCTCGGCAGAATCGTCGGTGGGGATGTACCCTGTAAAAGCAGTGCAGACCATGGATCTCATCGTAAGGGAGACCGAGGGGAACGGCAAGTCCTTCAGGACGGACCGCCCGGTGCCGGAGCCGGTTTCCGGCGGTCGACCGGGTTACGGCGGTATCGCGATGGCCGAGGCTACCGCCCGTGCCGCCCGGGAAGTGGGAGCGCGCTGCATCGTCGCCTTCACCCGTTCCGGTTACACGCCGGGCCTCCTGTCCCGCTTCCGACCCGCGGTTCCCATCATCGCTTTCACCTCCAACCGTCAGGCAGTGGACCGCATGAAGTTCAGCTGGGGCGTGGTTCCCCTTTTCATGGAGCACCTCGACAGCGCCGACACCATGATAGCCGAGGTGAAAAAAGCCGAGGTGGAAAAGGCTTTGATAAAGGGCCGTCACGCCCGCAGGGGCGACACCGTCGTCATCACCGCCAGCCTTCCCATGGCCGAATGGGGGAAGACGAAATTTCTGAAGGTGCACAAGATCCCGTGATCATCCCTGGATCGGTCACCCTCCGGTGTCAAAAAGCGGACGCGGTGATGCGGTGATACGGGGAGGGGGAGAATGGCTCACCCTTTAGAAGTACATCAGTGCGGAAGGGAGCGAGTCGTGGTATCTTTAAGTCGAATTTTAGGGAGTTCAAAGGGGAAAGATTAGAGGGGAAATGGTTTCCTCTGCGTACTCAGCGTTAAGGCTGTTGACTTCCGTTCACGTTTACGGGCACGTTCACGTTCACGGGTACGTTTACGTTTACGGGTTTAGTATTTACTGATCACTGAACACCGGGAGCATAAGATGGAAACCCTTAACCACATCCTTAATAACGCTTTTACCCTCTCTTTACTCCTCGTAGGCATCGGTTCACTGGTGGGGTTGTATGTCAAAGCCCACTCGCGGGATCGATGTCTCAAGGACTTCGAGAATTACAAGGTGACCATCGAGAGGACTAACGGAAAACTCGTTTGGGGACGATTGAAGGTCTACAATTCGGGGATAGAACTGGAATATGAACATGCTCACAGAGATGAGGAAGGCCATGTGGAGAACTCGTACGTTCTGTACAATAACGAATTCGAGCAGATCGGAGCTTTCTTCAGGTATCATGATGAACTCACCGAGGAGAAAAAGAGCCGGAGAGAGCGTGCCATCCGGAAGGTTTACAGGCCGTCAATTTTCAGTATTGCGTCGAGGAAACTGAGGAACTTTGCCAACACTTTCAAGGACGCCATCCTCCAGAGTTTTGGCCTTTTCATGGGAGCGAAAACCAAGGGCACAGCACTCGGGAGCAAGCAGAAGGAGCTCACCGGCTTCAGCGGACAACTGCTGTCCGCCAGTACCGGGAACGCCTTCGACCCCATACTCGAACGTTATCTGGGCCAGTACGTGGTGACAGAGAGGATGGTCGGTGATCAGCTGGAGGAGATCCCGGGAATTCTCAAGGAATACTCGCCGAAATTCCTGGAGCTGCTCAACGTTAAGGTCGATCAGTCCATGGAAACACGCATAGACCTGGAGAATAAAATGGAGAATCCCCTGGTGGACGTGATCACCGCCGGTGAGAAGATGACCATCCTGAACAAGGGCAGTCAACCCATCTATATGATCTCCCTGAAAGCAGGAGAGACAGAGCACAGGCTGGATGTCTACGTGGATTCCGGAAAAAGCATGGAGTTCACTCTGCCGGAGATGACCGATAGCGGAATGAAGCTGATATACAATCTTCCCCGTAAGGTGGATATGGTGGTGCCCCGGCAGACAGCCGTCGTCCGGCATGGTGGGAAAAAGGTCCGGCACCGGTTGGAAACCCTCCTTGGGCTGGACGGGTTCATGGATCAGCCCGGTATAAAATCATTAAAAAGGATATTTGTGATCGATGGAGAGGAGCGGGGAGGACCGGGGAATGGGTGAAAATCAAATATGTGGAGTGCAATAAAAAGGGGCCTTTCGGGCTTAAACGCTCGGTTTCGCAGAAAACCAGCTTCACTTCG
>QIEJ01000081.1 GCA_003228585.1 Pseudomonadota bacterium | reverse complement strand
AAATTGACAACCCCACAGTCCATCACCTATACTCCTCGTGGCGCGGAGGGGTTCTGTCCCGGTGGACACGTAAGCCAGTCAAGTTTTTCCCGCTAAATAATATTTCGCAACTATAAACAGGAGGGTCTCATGCCCAAGCGTGAAGACATAAACAAGGTAATGATCATCGGATCGGGTCCTATCATTATCGGCCAGGCCTGCGAGTTCGACTATTCGGGCACACAGGCATGCAAGGCCCTGAGGGAACTTGGCTATGAGATAGTTCTGGCAAACTCCAATCCTGCTACGATCATGACCGATCCGGGCATGGCGGACGCCACCTATATCGAACCTCTCACTCTGGAACGCATGAAAGAGATAATCGAAGTAGAAAAACCCGACGCGCTGCTCCCGAACCTGGGAGGCCAGTCGGGGTTGAATCTATCCTCCGAGCTGTACCGCGAGGGAGTACTGGAGGAACACGGCGTTCAGATCATCGGGGTCAGCGCCGATGCGATCGAGCGGGGTGAAGACAGGCTTACGTTCAAGGAAACCATGGAAGGCCTTGGCCTGGAACTTCCCAAGAGCATTATCACTGAAAGTGTGAAGGAGGCCGAGGAGTACGCTGCCAAACTGGGGTATCCCGTTATCGTAAGGCCGGCCTATACCATGGGCGGAACAGGCGGAGGCATGGCCTACAACAGGGAAGAACTGAAGACCTTCGCCGCCAGGGGTATCCAGGCCAGCCTGGTGAATCAGGTGCTCATAGAGGAATCTGTCCTGGGATGGGAGGAGCTGGAGCTGGAAGTGGTCCGGGACGCCAAAAATCAGATCATCACTGTATGCTTTATCGAAAACGTTGACGCAATGGGTGTCCACACGGGTGACTCTTTTTGCACCGCTCCCATGCTAACCATAGATGAAGATCTGCAAAAGAGACTGCAAGATTATTCCTACGCCATCGTTGAGGCAATAGAGGTTATCGGGGGCACCAATATCCAGTTCGCTCACGACCCGGAAACAGGCAGAGTCGTTGTCATCGAGATCAATCCAAGGACATCCAGGTCTTCCGCCCTGGCCTCCAAGGCCACTGGCTTTCCCATTGCCCTTATCTCCTCCAAACTCGCCGGCGGTTTGAACCTTGACGATCTGCCCTATTGGAAGGGCGGGACGCTGGAACAGTACGCTCCCTGGGGAGAATACGTGGTCGTGAAATTCGCCAGGTGGGCCTTCGAAAAATTCACCGATGTGCCTGACGTTATCGGGACCCAGATGAGAGCCGTTGGGGAGGTCATGAGCATCGCCAGGTACTACAAGGAAGCCTTCCAGAAATCGATCCGCTCCCTTGAGATCGACAGGTACGGACTGGGCTTTGCAAAGAACTACAACGATCTGTCTTTGGATGAACTCATGGAACTTCTGGCCGAACCCTCCAGCGAGCGGCAGTTCATAATGTACGAGGCCTTGCGCAAGGGAGTGTCCATCGACACTCTTTACAAAAAAACTCACCTGAAGCCCTGGTTCATCCAGGAGATGAAAGATCTGGTGGACCTTGAGGAAAAGATACTGAAGCACCGCGGCAAGAAGCTTCCTGACAAGTTACTTGAACAGGCCAAGAAGGACGGTTTTTCTGACAGGTACATAGGGGACCTGCTGGATGTCGCGGAAAGGGATATCAGGGAGAAAAGAAAATCCATGGGTCTTATCCCGGGCTATCAGCCCCTCCCGGTGAGCGGAGTGGAAGATGCGGCGTATTATTACTCCACCTACAATGTACCGGATGCGGTAGACGTTAGCGATAACCGCAAGATCATGGTCCTGGGCGGGGGGCCCAACCGCATTGGCCAGGGAATTGAGTTTGACTACTGCTGCGTCCACGCTGCCTTCGCCATCAGGGAGGAAGGCTTCGAGTCCATAATGATCAACTGCAACCCGGAGACCGTCTCCACCGATTACGACACCTCCGACAAGCTTTATTTCGAGCCCCTCACCGTAGAGGACGTCCTCGCCATTTACGATAAGGAAAAGCCGGAGGGCGTTATTGTACAGTTCGGGGGTCAGACACCTCTCAACATTGCCGGCCAGCTGCTGGAGGCTGGACTGCCGATAATCGGCACATCACCGGACACCATTGACCTGGCAGAGGATCGGGACCGTTTCCGGCAGACGATGAGAAAGCTGGGCATCCCCCAGCCTGAATCGGGGATGGCCGGCAACGAGGCTGAGGCTCTGAAGATCGCTGAGGAGATTGGTTACCCCCTCATGGTCCGTCCCTCCTTTGTACTTGGTGGCCGGGCAATGGAGATCGTCAGGGATGAAGACATGCTGCGCCACTACGTGGCAGGGGCTATAGAAGTGAGTCCCCGGCGGCCTATCCTCATCGACAAGTTCCTGGAGGATGCAATAGAGGCGGAAGCCGATGCCATAGCAGACGGTACCGATGCTTTTGTTCCGGCTGTAATGGAGCACATTGAACTTGCCGGTGTCCACTCAGGGGACTCGGCATGCGTTATCCCGCCCATCAGCATACCCGAAAAACACATCAAGACCATTGAGGATTACACAAGAAAGATCGCCATCGCACTTGACGTCGTGGGGCTCATGAATATCCAGTACGCAATTCACAACGACCTGGTGTACATACTGGAGGCAAACCCCAGGGCGTCTCGAACGGTGCCACTGGTGTCGAAAGTGTGCAATATCCCCATGGCGAAAATAGCCACCAGGATCATGCTTGGAAAAAAACTTGCCGACATGGACTTGAAGCATAAGAACATCCCTCACTTCGGGGTGAAGGAAGCGGTCTTTCCCTTCAATATGTTCCCCGAGGAGGACCCGGTACTGGGCCCGGAGATGAAATCAACCGGTGAGGTTCTGGGGATGTCCTCCTCCTTCGGACTTGCCTTTGCCAAGGCCCAGGAGGCGGCTGGCCCCCCTCTTCCCCGGGAGGGAACGGTCCTTATCACCGTGGCTGACAGGGACAAGGATGCCATTCTCGAAGTCGGGAAGAAATTTGCTGAACTCGGATTCAGGATCATAACGACTGGCGGTACGGGGGAGTTCCTCGCCAGCCATGATGTAGCGAGCCAAACCATCAAGAAGTTCCACGAGGGCAGGCCCAACCTGGTGGACGCTATCACCAACGGTGAGATCAACCTGGTGGTTAACACACCAAGCGGCCGGATGAGCGCTCACGACGATTCATATATCCGCTGCCCTACATCACAACTGCGACAGCCGCCCTCGCCGCCGTGCGGGGAATAGAAGAGCAGCAAAAAGCCCGGGGCGAAGTCAAATCACTCCAAGCTTATCATGCTGATATTGGGTAGTAAGAGTTTCTAGTTTCTAGTTTCTGGTTTCTGGTTTCTAGTAACGGCCACTCACCCTCTCCTAACCTCTCCCGGGCCAGCCTTCGGCTGGAGTCCCAGGACCCACGTCCCAGGACCCAAGCTAGCTGGCCTTCGGCCAGGGTCCAATGTCCAACGTTATTGAAATCCAGGTCCAAGATCAACGAGCCATAAGATTGCCGCGTCGCTTCGCTATTGCTAAGCTATTGCGTGACAAGCCTCCCTCTTTCCTTTTTCCTCTTTCCTATCACTTACCCGAAATGCCTCGCGCAATCGAAGCCCTCTCCCATGTCACACCTGTTGCTGCATACACCCACAGGATACTGAGGGGAATTTACCGTGGACTCACACTTGCCGCACAGGTATCCATCCTTATCGTGCATGGATCCGTCGCACGGGGTAACCGACATGGGGCACAGCATAACGCACTCTCTGCACAGACTGCATGACTCCGGCCTTTCATCGTAGGGGAACCTCACGCGGCGCTCCCTTCCCCGACCCACAAATCCTATGGCTCGGGCATCCTTGAACTCTGTACAGGCCCTGACGCACCGTCCGCATAGAACACAGTCATCGTTGCGGAAGGAATAACGCGCTTCCGTCACCCCACAACGTACAGCCAGGTCCTGAATTGCCTTGGAGTTGGGCGCCTGGGTAACGAGCAGCTCGGCGATGTTTCGCCTCAACATCTGCACCCTCTCGGAGTTAGCATCGATCACCATCCCCTCCCGGGCAATGAGGGTACAGGAGGTGGTGATCTTCGATCGTCCGTTCCTTATGTGCTCAACTACGCATATCCGGCATGCTCCGATGTCGTCCAGATTGGGCATGTGGCAGAGGTGCGGAATGCATACCGCAGCCTGCAGGGCAGCATCAAGGACGCTTGAACCTTTGTGTACTCTTACTGCGGCCCCGTCTATAGTCAGTGTCACATTCTGATGCATGTTTCTTCCTCCCTCACTGAACGATGATCGCACTTTCCGTGCAGGTTGTCGGGCAGATACCGCATTTGTCGCAGGCTGCCAGGTCGATCGAGTGAACTTCGTCGATCTCTCCACTAATGGCTTCGATGGGGCATGCCTTGAGGCAGGCTCCGCAGCCGTTGCACAGCTCAGCATCGATGGAATACTCGACGAGAGCCTTGCAGACACCGGCCGGGCAGCGCTTCTCATTCGAAGGGTGGATAAGGCCGGATTGGGCGCCGTCTTGCCAAGGCCGCACAGAGCGGTATGGGCAACCGTGTCCCCCAGTTCCTTAAGGAGCTCTAGCTTCTCGGCGGTTCCACGCCCCTCTGTGATGTCGGTAACGATCTCGAGCAACCTGTCCACACCTACCCTGCTCAGAAAGTACTTGGCAACGTCCACCATGCAGGTCTTGTCGTCCATGACCACGAGACCTCCGGAACCGATCATGGAACCCTTTTCCCAGAGAATATCGAAATCGATGGGAAGGTCGAACATGGATTCTGGAAGACACCCGCCGGATGGCCCTCCCGTCTGGACAGCCTTGATTGGTCGATCTTCCGAAGAACCGCCGCCAATATCTTCAACAACAGTGCGTATCGAGGTACCGAAGGCCACCTCTACGAGGCCTGTATTTTTTACCTTTCCGGTAAGAGCAAGGATCTTTGTTCCCTTGCTGCCCTCGGTGCCCATTCCGGCAAACCAATCAGCACCATTGTTGATTATTGACGGCACGTTGGCCCAGGTCTCAACGTTGTTGAGGTTGCTCGGTTTGTTCCACAGCCCGAACTCAACGGTGTGAACATCTTTTGGTCTGGGCTCGCCCACCTTGCCCTCCAGTGAAGCCATGAGTGCAGTAGATTCACCGCACACAAAGGCGCCGCCTCCCCTGGCAATCTCGATGTCGAACTTCATCCCGGTTCCGAGGATATTATCACCCAGAAGGCCATGTTCTCTTGCCTGGCTGATGGCTGTACGTGAGTTCT